>CAXTVB010000286.1:0-3227 GCA_964247555.1 uncultured Sphingomonas sp.
GCTCGACCTCGCTCGGGTGCAGCAGCGTCTGCTCCTGTTCGTCGCTGAACCCGTCGGCAGGGACCATCTCGAACACGTTGAGCGGATCGAGCGACCAGCCATGCGTCTGCGCGACTGCGCGCAATTCCACCTCGGTCTCGGCCAACGTGATGTACAACCCGGTCTCGCCGATGGCCGCCCCCGCCAGCAGGAAGCCGAGGCCGAGCGTCGTCTTGCCGGTGCCCGGCGTCCCCTCCACCAGATACATGCGATGCGGGGTCAGGCCCCCGTTCAGGATCTCGTCCAATCCGGCGATGCCCGTCAGGGCCAAGGCGGGCAATGCGTCAGATACCGGCAATAGCGCTTCCTAGCTCCAGCGGGACGTTCGATCATGCGAACGTAAGGCGCTGCGATAATAGAATAATGACCTGAGATTGCAACGGAACGGCATCGGCTGGCCGCGGTCGACGTAAGATATTGGAATGACGATCGATCGGTCGTCCTAGGCCGGATCGTCCAGGCTGAATCTATCGTCCTCGTCATCGAACGCGAACAATTCGGCGTAGCGGCCCCATTCGGTCACCGTCCGCAGCGTGTTCTGCGCGAAGTCCTCGGACATGAAATCCTCCAGCTCGTCGCGGAAACGGCGCGCCGGGGCCTGATGGCTCGGGCGCTCGTCCAGCACCTGCCGGATATGGCGGGCCAGGCGGACATGGGTTTGCAGCGTCGTGCGGAAATTGGCCTTGCGCTGGTCGACATCCTCGCCCGCGAACGCATGGCCGCGCTTCGTCAGCACCACGTCGCGGTCGATGACATCCGCGAACTGCAACAGCTGGAGCGCCTCGACGATCGGGAAGAGGTCGTCGATCTCCAGCTGCAACGTGTCCGCCAGCGTCGACAGCGCGGCGCGGCCTGAAAAGGGTGCGGCCTCGATCTCCTCGATCAGGCCGGCGATCGTGCTGACGGGCACGACGGGCAAGGCGCGATCGAGCGGATGCGCGACCACCGCATCGCGCGGGGTGGGCGACGTCGGCGCCGGGCGCTGCGTCATGCGGGCGTAGATCTGTTCGACCAGCAGCCGGAAGGGCGGGTCGAGCCGGTCGCGCGGTTGCGGCAGATCGACCACGATCTCCGCGGCCACCCGTCCGGGATTGGACGAGAAGACGAGGATGCGGTCGCACATCAGGACCGCCTCCTCGATATTGTGGGTCACGATCAGTATCGACTTGATCGGCATCTTGCCCTCCGACCACAGGTCGAGCAGGTCGGTACGCAGCGTCTCCGCGGTCAGCACGTCGAGCGCGGAAAACGGCTCGTCCATCAGGAGCAGCGCGGGATTGACGACGATCGCGCGCGCCAGCCCGACGCGCTGCCGCATGCCGCCCGACAATTCCTTGGGATAGGCATTCTCGAACCCGTCGAGCCCGATCAGATCGATCGCGGCGAGCGCGCGCGTGCGGCGATCGTCGGCAGGGACGCGCTGCGCCTCCAGGCCCAGTTCGACATTCTGCAACACGGTCAGCCACGGGAACAACGCGAAGGTCTGGAACACCATCGAGACGCTGGGCGCCATACCCGCCGCCTCGGGCATCAGGCGGACGACGCCCTCGCTCGGACGGATCAGGCCGGCGATCGATCGGAGCAAGGTCGACTTGCCCGACCCCGATCGCCCGAGCAGCCCGACGATCTCATGTTCGTTGAGGGTCAGGTCGACGTCGCTCAATACCTGGCCGGCCGACCCCGACCGGCCGAAATGATGGCTGACGGCTTCGACTTCGACGATCGGGCGGGGTGCGGCGAGGGTGGCCATGCGGTATCTCCAGGGTCAGGCGAGGCGGAGGCGGCGTTCGCCGAAGGCGTACATCGGACGCCAGACGAGACGGTTGAACGCGATCACGAACACCGACATCGTGGCGATGCCCAGCGCGACGCGCGGATAATCGCCGGCGACCGTCGCATCGGCGATGTAGGAACCGAGACCGATCGTTTCGATATGGCGGCTGCCCCAGGACACCGCCTCGGCGACGATGCTGGCGTTCCACGATCCGCCCGACGCGGTCAGTGCGCCGGTGACGTAATAGGGGAAGATCGCGGGGATCACGACGCTGCGCCACCATTGCCAGCCACGGACCCCGAACATCGACGCCGCCTCGCGCATGTCGGTCGGGATGACGCTGGCGCCGGCGATCACGTTGAACAGGATGTACCACTGCGTCCCGAGCACCATCAGCGGCGACAGCCAGATGCCGGGGTTGAGCCGCCAATGGACGATCGCGACGACGACGAACGGGAACAGCACGTTGGCGGGAAACGCCGCCAGGAACTGCGCGACGGGTTGCAGTCGTTCCGCCCAGCGCGGACGCATGCCGATCCAGACGCCGATCGGCACCCAGATCACGCTGGCCACCGCGATCAGCACGATGACGCGCAACAGCGTGACACAGGCATAACCGAAGGCGGTCAGCGCGTCGCGCCAGCTGAGCGTGCGCCCGACATAATCCACGACAAGCCATCCGGCACCGACGACCAGCAGTGCCAGCAGCAGCTTCCAGACGATTTCCCCCACCGGATGCGCGCGGTGTTCGCGGTGCACGGTCGCGCCCGTCGTCCGCCGGTCGAGCGCCATCAGCAGCCGGCCGAACCCGAGCAACGGCGCCATCAGCACGGGCAGCAACCGCGTCCGCCGGAACAGGTCGAACGCCCAGGACCCGGGCGCGTCGGCGCTCGCGGTCTGTTCGAAGCGATATCGGTCCGCCCAGGCGACGATCGGACGGAAGAACAGCTGGTCGTAGGCGAGGATCAGCACCGCCATCGCCCCCACCGCCCAGGCGACGGCACGCGCATCCTGCCGCTGGATCGCGAGCGCGAGCCAGGATCCGATCCCCGGCAGCGCCACCGTCGTCTTGCCGACCGTGATCGCCTCCGACGCGACGACGAAAAACCATCCGCCCGACATGGACATCATCGCGTTCCAGACGAGGCCGGGGATCGCGAAGGGTAGCTCGAGCCGTAGGAAGCGGCGCATCGGCGACAGCCCGAACCCGCGTGTCACCTCCTCAAGGTCCGACGGCACGGAGCGCAGCGACTGGTAGAAGCTGAACGCCATGTTCCACGCCTGGCTGGTGAAGATCGCGAACACCGCCGCGCATTCGACGCCCAACTGCTGGCCCGGGAACGCGTGCATGAAGAAGGTGACGGTGAAGGTCAGGAAGCCGAGGATGGGCACCGATTGCAATATGTCGAGCGCG
>CAXTVB010000287.1:0-3210 GCA_964247555.1 uncultured Sphingomonas sp.
GATATCCATGCCGCCCTCGGTCGAAGCGACCATCGACACGCGGCCGGTCGCGCGATTGACCAGCAACGCCAGGTAGAATTCCTTGGCGATGTCGACGCCGTCTGTGACGTAGAGGCGGTTGACCTGCTTGCCATGCTCGCCGGTCTGGATCGTCACCAGCGTGTTGCCGAGCATGTCGGTCGCCGCCGCACGGACCTCGTCCTCGGTCTTCGCCAGCCGCACGCCGCCCTTGGCATCGGGGCCCAGTTCCTTGAACTTGCCCTTGCCGCGGCCGCCGGCGTGGATCTGCGCCTTCACGACATAGAGCGGCCCGGGCAGCTTCTTCGATGCTTCGACCGCTTCCTCCACGGAAAGCGCGGCAAAGCCTGCGGGTACGGGGACGCCGAATTTGGCGAGGAGTTCCTTCGCCTGATATTCGTGGATGTTCATGGGGACTGCCGTGCCTTTTCGAGGATCGGGAATGTGCTCGCCTAAGCACGGCCCGGCTCGCCTTTGCAAGGGTGCACGCCTATATGCAGCGTCATGTCCTGGCCAATCGCGACCCTGTTGTTCCTGACCACCGTCATCGGCATGGAGGCGTTCGCCTATGCCGCGCACCGCTGGGTGATGCACGGCTTCGGCTGGTTCCTGCATGAAAGCCACCACCGCGCGCGGCCCGGCAACTGGGAATTGAACGACCTGTACGCCGCGATCTTCGCGGTGCCGTCGATCACGCTTCTGCTGGGCGGCGTGCAGCTCGGCTGGTGGCCGGGGTTCACCTGGATCGGGGCGGGCATCGCCGCCTATGGCGCGATCTATTTCGGCTTTCACGACGTCATCGTCCATCGCCGGCTGCCGACGCGGTATCTCCCGAAATCCGCCTATATGAAGCGGATCGTGCAGGCGCACCGGTTGCACCATGTCGTCGAGACCAAGGCGGGGACGGTCAGTTTCGGCTTCCTGGTGGCGCCGCGGCCCGAAGCGCTGAAGGCGGAACTGAAGCGACGGCGGCATGCCGGCGTCCGCGCGCCGGTTTCCACGCCGCCGTCCAGCGGTGCGTTTGCCGAAAAGTAACCTTCTGGTGGGATAAGGGCGTTCATGACCCAGCCCGCCTTCCACGATCCGATCGATCCCGCGACCGGCGAAGAGAATCGCCATGCGCTCCGGCGCTCGGTCAAGATGCGTGCGCATCTGCGCGACCGCGGGCAGACCCGGTTCGAGATCGAGGTGACCGACCTGTCGCAGTCCGGCTTCCGCGCGGAGACCAGCTTCACGCTCTGGCCCGGCACCGTCGTCTGGCTGACGCTGCCGGGGATGGCCGCACTCGAGGCCGTCGTCGCCTGGCGCGACAAGTTCAAATATGGCTGCGCGTTCGCGAAGCCGATCCATCCCGCGGTGTTCGAACACATCATCGCGCTGGGAAATCGCTGAGGCGATCTGCCTCCTATCCCACCCCGGCGAAGGCCGGGGCACAGCTCGCGCCGTTTGCGTCCGGCCTTACCGTTCCATTCGCCAGACCTGCGTCCCTGGACCCCGGCCTTCGTCGGGGCGGCGGCGTTGGTGGAGCGGATCATTGCAGGCCGCTACCGGAGACAGGATTCCGCAAACCTCGCTTGTTCCCCCGCGAAAGCGGGGGCTCAGGGGACACAAGCCGTGTCGCCCGTAACCCTGGACTCCCGCGTTCGCGGGAGAACGGCTTTACGGACCGCAAACCCAGCGACAGCGCCCCCCTAAAAATCGATCGCGATACCCTTCGATTCCCAGTCGCCATAGCGTGTCGGATTCTTGCCGAGCGGGTCGGTCGCGGACGGTTCGACGGCCTGCGGCGCGGGGACCGGCGGGTTGGTCGACAGATAGGCGGGCGGCTTCACATTGGCGGGGCGCTTGGCCATGGCGGACTTTCCGATAAGGGAGGACGCTACATCGGATCGGACCGCCGGTCGGACAAGCCGTATCGAAGGACCGCTCCAATGAATCCCCCGCGCCGCCGTCCATCTTCCGTCCGACCGGTACGCGAAGCCGCCCCGCGCGGCCCCGTCGAGCCGCTGGGCACCGCACCGCGCCGGGCGGCGCTGCGCGTGCTGGACGCGGTGCTGCGACGGGGCGAATCGATCGAACAGGCGCTGCCTCAGGCGACGCGCGCGGTGCACGGCCCCGACCGCGCGCTGGCGCATGCCATCGCGGCGGAAACGCTGCGTCGGCTCCCCGATCTCGACGCGCTGATCGATTCGGCGACAAAGCAGCCGCTGCCCGACGATGCGAAGGCGCGGATGGCGCTGCGCATTGCGCTGGCGCAGACCCTGGTGCTGGGCACGCCCGCACATGCCGCGATCGCGACGGTGCTGCCGCTGGTCGATGGCGGGCCGAAACGGCTGGTCCACGGCGTCTTCGGGACCTTGTCGCGCGGCAATGCGGTGCTGCCCGAGGTGCCGACGCTGCCTGCTGCTGCCGCGGACCGGTGGCGTGCGGCCTGGGGCGAGGACGCGGTGCAGGGGATCGCCCGCGCGGTCGCCGCACCGCCACCGCTCGACGTGACCCTCGCCGATCCGTCGCAAACCGATCGCTGGTGCGCGGAACTGGGCGGGATCAGCCTGGCGCCGGGGCATGTCCGCATCGCCGAGCATCCTCCGGTGCCCGACATGCCCGGCTATGCCGAAGGCGCGTGGTGGGTGCAGGATATCGCCGCATCGATCCCCGTGCGGCTGCTGGGGGCCGGTGCGGGAGAGGCGCTCGACCTCTGCGCGGCCCCGGGAGGCAAGACGTTGCAGCTGGCGGCCGCGGGCTGGGTGACGACCGCGGTCGATCTGGCGCCCAAGCGGATCGAGCGGCTGCGCGAAAACCTGGCGCGGACCGGGCTGTCGGTGGCGGTGGTGACCGCGGACCTGCTCGACTGGACCCCGCCCGCGCCGGTCGATGCGGTGCTGCTGGATGCGCCGTGCAGCGCGACGGGCATCGTGCGCCGCCATCCCGAGACGCTGTACCGCGTGCTGCCGCGGCTGATCGCGGAAATGGCGGAGGTGCAGGCGGCGCTGCTGGCGCGCGCGGCGGACTGGGTGAAGCCGGGCGGCGCGCTCGTGTACGCCACCTGCTCGCTGGAGCGCGAGGAGGGCGAGGCGCAGGCCGAGGCGTTCCTGGCGGCGCGACCGGACTTCACGGTACGCGCGCCTGAGGCGGGGGTGTTGCCGGCGGGGATCGTGGCGGCGGAGCAGGGGTGGGTGCGGACGCTGCCGG
>CAXTVB010000288.1:0-3172 GCA_964247555.1 uncultured Sphingomonas sp.
GCATAGACCAGCGGCGCGATGAGCGGATGGACCTTTGGCATGGTGATCGTCGCCATGCAGCCCTCGCCCGCCGCCTGTACGCCGTCGTAATCGCTGATCAGGACGACCTTCCCCCCGCGCGCCTGCACCTCCTGCATGTTGCTGACGGTCTTGTCGAACAAGGGGCCCGATGGGGCGATGACGATGACGGGGACGTTTTCGTCGATCAGCGCGATCGGCCCGTGCTTCATTTCGCCCGCAGCATAGCCTTCGGCGTGGATGTAGCTGATTTCCTTGAGTTTGAGGGCGCCTTCCAGCGCCAGCGGGTAATCGGTGCCGCGACCCAGATACAGCACGTCGCGCGCACCGGCGATATTGTGCGCCATCGCCTCGATCGACTCGTCATAGGCGAGCGCGCCGTTGATCGCGGCGGGCGCCTCGGAAAGGTGACGGACCAATTGCCGCTCCGCCGCCTCGTCCAGCTTGCCCTTCGCCTTCGCCAGGTTCGCGGCGAGCGCGGCCAGCACCGCGAGCTGGCAGGTGAAGGCCTTGGTCGACGCGACGCCGATCTCGGGCCCCGCATGCGTCGGCAGCAGCAGATCCGCCTCGCGCGCCATCGAACTGGTCGGCACGTTGACGACCGCGGCGATCGTCTGGCCCTCGGTCTTGGCATGGCGCAGCGCGGCCAGCGTATCCGCGGTCTCGCCCGACTGGCTGATGACGATCATCAGCCCGCCCGGCTCCATCACCGGCGCGCGGTAGCGGAATTCGGACGCGACATCGAGATCGACCGGCACGCGCGCGAACTGCTCGAACCAATATTTGGCGACCATGCCGGCATAGAAACTGGTCCCGCACGCCACGATCGTCACCCGCTTGATCCCCGACAGGTCGAATTCGGGGATCGGCAGCGCGACCTTGCCCTCGAGCCGCTGGAGATAGGACCGTAGCGTCTGCGCGACGACGATCGGCTGTTCGTAGATGTCCTTCAGCAGGAAATGCCGGAAAATGCCCTTGTCGATAAGCGCACCGCTGACGCCCGAGATCGTGACCGGGCGCTCGACGGGGTTATTATCGCGATCGAAGACCTGCGCGCCCTCCGTCGTACAGACGACCCAGTCCCCCTCGTCCAGATACGCGATCCGCTGCGTCAGCGGCGCGAGCGCGAGCGCGTCGGAACCGAGATAGGTTTCGCCGTCGCCATGCCCGACGACCAGCGGCGAGCCGAGCCGCGCGCCGATCAGCAGATCGGGATGCTGGCGGAACAGGATCGCCAGCGCGAATGCGCCGTGGAGTCGCGGCAGGACTTCGCGCACCGCGTCGGCCGGCGCCATCCCCGCCTCGACCTTTTCGCTGACCAAGTGCGCGACGACCTCGGTATCGGTTTCGCTGGTGAACACCCGGCCGCGCGCGATGAGTTCATCCCGGAGCGGCTTGAAATTCTCGATGATGCCGTTGTGGACAACCGCGACCTCGCCGGTCGAATGCGGATGCGCATTGTTCGTGGTCGGACCGCCATGTGTCGCCCAGCGGGTATGCGCGATACCCGTCTTGCCCGGCAGCGGATCGGCGGCGAGTTCCTTCGCCAGGTTGATGAGCTTGCCCGACGCGCGGCGGCGCTCGATCCGGCCATCGTGATCGGTCGCGATACCCGCAGAGTCGTAGCCGCGATATTCGAGGCGCTTCAATCCGTCGAGCAGGCGATCCGCCACGTCATCGGTGCCGACGATTCCAACGATTCCACACATGCCGTTTGCTCTTTGCCTAGAGGGTGTAGGGGACGCGGATGCCCGGCATATCGGCCGGAAAGTCCTTGATGTTGCGCGTCACCAGCGTTCGGCCACGGCGCTGTGCCGATGCGAGGATGATCGCGTCGGGCGATTTGAGTTTCGGCCGGTTGCGGCGAAGTGCCGCCGCTTGAGCGGCGATATCGCCATCGAGTTCGTCCATACCGAAGACGGAAAGGAAACGTTCGGCGTCGGTGACCGCTTCGGGCAGGCCTTTCGACAGTACCTCGATCCAGGCCATTCGGCTGATCCAGGCGCGCGCGTCAAGACGAACCGCGCGCCGTATTTCGACCTGAGCGGGCGTAAACCCGGCCAGGGCATCGATCAGGATGTCGGCGTCGAAGGCGAAACCCGACACCCTAAGGCAGCTTCGGCTCGGGATAGCGGCCGTCGAGCATATCCAGATATATCCGCCGCTGACGGTCGTCCTCGGCGTCGAACAGGTCCGGCGACTCGGCCCGCACCCCCTCGTAGTCGTCGTCCCAAGGTCGGGTCCACTCCGCGCGTCGGCGCCGTTCATAATCATGCGGATCGATCGCCAAGCCGTGCCTGGCCCACAGGCCAAAGCCGGCTTCGAGCCGGTCCTGCGACGGCGGCTCGCTTTTGAACGCCGCGACCGCCTCCCGCAGCACCGATGCGCGCGATCGGCCCTGCTCCGCCGCGCGCGCATCGAGCCAGCGGATATACTCGTCGGGCAGGTCGGCGAGGATACGGGTCATGACAATGCGATATCACGTAATGATATCATCGTTCAACTTTCTTCGCCGTCATCCGATCCCGAAACCGTTTCGCCCATCCGGGCTTTGCCTCCTGCTTCGGCCGCACCAAAGCGAGCGCATCGTCCGGCACGTCCGCGGTCACCACACTCCCAGCCCCCACGATCGCGCCCGCGCCGATCGTGACCGGCGCGACCAGCGCCGAATTCGATCCGACGAACGCGCCCGCGCCGATCACGGTCTTGTACTTGAAGAACCCGTCGTAATTGCAGGTGATCGTCCCGGCACCGATGTTCGCGCCGGCGCCGACCTCCGCATCGCCCAGATAGGTCAGGTGGCTCGCCTTCGCGCCTTCGCCCAGGACGGCCTTCTTCATCTCGACGAAATTGCCGACCTTCGCCTTGCGCTCCAGCACCGCGCCGGGGCGCAGCCGAGCGTAGGGACCGACTTCGGCGCGTTCGCCCACGGTCGCACCTTCGAGATGGCTGAACGCACGGATCGTCGCCCCGTCCGCGATCCGGACGCCGGGGCCGAATACGACGTTCGGCTCGATCAGGACATCGCGGCCCAACGCCGTGTCATGCGCGAACCACACCGCGTCCGGCGCGATCAGCGTGACGCCGTCCGCCATCGCCTGCGCGCGACGCGCCGCCTGCCAAGCCGCCTCGACGCCTGCCAGCTCGCCGCGAC
>CAXTVB010000289.1:0-3169 GCA_964247555.1 uncultured Sphingomonas sp.
CCCGAGCCCCACTTTCTGCAGACATGGAAGCCTATTTGCTTGCCCTTCACCGACATGCGGCCCGCAACCTCGGACATCGGCTTTAACAGCGGCAGGCCGCGGCGGCTGTCGGTGACGGTCTCGTACGCGATGCACGTCGCGCCCGATTGCATCAGCCCCTCCGCCTGCGGCTTGTCGGCGGCGAGGTGGAGATAGGTGAACAGCAGGTGCCGCGGCTCCAGCATCGCGATCTCGCTCGGCTGCGGCTCCTTGACCTTCACGATCATGTCCGCGGCGGCGAACACCGATCGGGGATCGGGCAGGATCGTGGCACCCGCGGCGACATAGTCCGCATCCTCGAAATCGATCCCGGCGCCCGCCATCGTCTCGACCACGACCTCGTGTCCCGCGGCGACCAGCTCGGCCACCGACGGCGGCGTCAGGCCGACGCGATATTCGTGGTTCTTGATTTCCTTGGGTACTCCGACTCGCATCGCTTCACTCCGAACGGTTTGTCGGCGCCGCCTATAGCGATGCCGTGCGGGCATGTCCCCGTTGCAGTGCCCCGGAGGGCTGTTATGGAAGGCGAAACCGGGTTAGGGGGCTCGTCACCGAACGCCATGACAATTCACGACAAACTTCGCGGCCAGCCGCACCGCCGGTGAGCGACTCGTCATCCCCGGCTGCGCCGGATCTGCCCACGGGGCCGTCGCAGGCGCGCAGCGGGCTGACGCGGCTGGCCGTGGGCGCCGTCGGGGTGGTGTTCGGCGATATCGGCACCAGCCCGATCTATGCGTTTCGCGAAACCTTTGCCGGGCATCATGCGCTGGCGGTCGATACCTTGCACATCATGGGTGTCATCAGCCTGATCTTCTGGTCGATGATGATCGTCGTGACGTTCAAATATGTCGCCGTCATCATGCGCGCGGACAATCGCGGCGAGGGCGGCAGCCTGGCGCTGCTGGCCCTCGTGTCGGGACGGACCAAGACGCGCCGGTGGAGCCACGGCATCGCGCTGTTGGCGGTGTTCGCGACCGCCCTGTTCTTCGGCGACAGCATGATCACGCCCGCGGTGTCGGTCCTGTCCGCGGTGGAGGGACTGGGCGTCGTCTCGCCCGCCTTCGGCGCGTTCGTGCTGCCCGCGGCGGTCGTGATCCTGCTGTTCCTGTTCTCGATCCAACGCAACGGCACCGCGCGCGTCGGCTATTATTTCGGCCCCGTCATGCTGGTCTATTTCGCGACGATCGCGGTGCTGGGGGTGTTCAGCATCGTGAAGACCCCCTTCGTCCTCCTAGCGCTGTCGCCGCATTATGCGGTCGCATTCTTCCTGGCCGACCCGCTGCGCGCATTTCTGGCCCTCGGGTCCGTCGTGCTGGCGGTCGCGGGAGCGGAGGCGCTCTATTCGGACATGGGCCATTTCGGGCGGCGACCGATCGGCATTTCGTGGCTGTTCTTCGTCCTGCCGGCGCTGATGACGAACTATATGGGGCAGGGCGCGCTGCTGTTGCGCGAGGGTTTGTCCGCGCTGCACAGCCCGTTCTACGAACTGGCGCCCGACAGCCTGCAATTGCCGCTGGTCCTGCTGGCCACCGCCGCCGCGGTCATCGCCAGCCAGGCGGTGATCTCCGGCGTGTTCTCCGTCACGCAACAGGCGATCCAGCTGGGCTTCATGCCGCGCCTCAGGATCGAACACACCAGCGCGGTGACGGTCGGGCAGATCTACATTCCGCTCGTCAATTGGCTGCTGGTCGCGATGGTGATCCTGCTCGTCATCTTCTTCCGCACCTCGTCGAACCTGACGAATGCGTACGGGATCGCGGTGACGGGGGCGATGCTGATCGACACGTGCATGCTCGGCATCGTGCTGACCCGGTTGTGGAACTGGCCGAAGATCGCGGCGCTGCCGCTGCTCGCCTTGTTCTTCGTCGTCGACGGCGCGTATTTCACCGCGAACCTGACCAAGGTTCCGTCCGGGGGCTGGTTCCCGCTGCTCGTCGGCTTCGTCATGTTCACGATCCTGACGACGTGGTCGAAGGGGCGCGAGCTGATGATCGACCGGATGCGCGAGGCGGCGATGCCGATGAAGGTGTTCATCGGGTCCGCCGCGAATTCGGCTTCGCGCGTGCCGGGGACCGCGGTGTTCATGACGTCGAGCGCGGACGGCGTGCCCCACGCGCTGCTCCACAACCTGAAACACAACAAGATCCTGCACGAACGCATCGTGCTGCTGACCGTCAAGATCGTCGACCGGCCCTATTGGCCCGAGGACGGCCGGTCGTCGCTGGAGAGCCTCGGCGAAGGGTTCCACCGCATGGTCCTGCGCTACGGCTTCATGGAGGAGCCCGACGTGCCCGCGGCGCTGCGCCATGTCAGCGAATGCGGGGCGGCGTTCAAGATGATGGACACCAGCTTCTTCCTGTCGCGCCAGACGCTGCTGGCGGCGGACCGGCCGGGAATGATGATCTGGCGCGAGAAGCTGTTCGCGTGGATGCTGCGCAACGCGGAAAGCGCGATGGAATTCTTCCGCCTGCCGACCAACCGCGTCGTCGAACTGGGCAGCCAGGTCGAGATTTGAGCGACCTCCCGGCTCCGATCATAGTCACCGCGCTGTTCGGCCGTGCCGACACCGCGTTCTTCGACACCATGCGGCGGACGCATTTTCCGCCCGAGCGTAACCAGCTCGATGCGCACCTGACCCTGTTCCACCATCTGCCGCCGTCGATGGCCGACGAGCTGAAGCACCGGCTGAACGGCGAGACGCGCGGGGTGCGGGCACCGATGGCGCGGGTCAGCGGACTGATGTCGCTCGGCCGCGGCGTCGCATACCGTATCGATTCGCCCGAACTGCTGGCGATCCGCGCACGGTTGGCGGATGCGTTTTGCGGCATGCTGACCCCGCAGGATGCGGGCGGGTGGCGCCCGCACGTCACCATCCAGAACAAGGTCGCGCCGCCGGTCGCCAAGGTGCTGCTGGCATCGCTGTCGCAAGGATTCGTGGCGCGCGGGGCGGAGATCGCGGGGCTGGGTGCGTGGTGGTATCGCGGCGGCCCGTGGGAGCCCCTGTCACGCCACATGTTCGCTTGACCGTCCCGGGGACGGTTCCTATAGCCCGCGCCTCACGAGTGCGACCCGTATCGGGGCGAAGTAGCTCAGCTGGTTAGAGCACGGGAATCATAATCCTGGGGTCGGG
>CAXTVB010000290.1:0-3168 GCA_964247555.1 uncultured Sphingomonas sp.
GCGGTCGATGCCGAGGACAAGGTCGCGGCCTATGCCAATTGGCTCGGGCTGATGGACGGCACGCTGACCGAGACGTTCGACAAGGGTGGACGGACGATGACGCGTCGCCTCAACCCGGATCGCACCTACCAGACCGCGGACGGGGCGCTGACGCTGCCCGGTCGTAGCCTGTTGTTCGTGCGCAACGTCGGCCACCTGATGACGACGCCCGCGCTGTCGATGGCGGATGCCAAGGAAGCGCCCGAGGGTATCCTCGACGCGATCATGACGTCCACGATCGCACTGTTCGACCTCCGCCATCTGGGTAGCCTTCGCAACAGCCGGACCGGGTCGGTCTACATCGTGAAGCCCAAGATGCACGGTCCCGACGAATGCGCCTTCACCGACCGGCTGTTCGACGCGGTCGAGGACTTGCTGGCCCTGGACCGCCACACGGTCAAGGTCGGCGTCATGGACGAGGAACGGCGCACCTCCGCCAACCTTGCTGCCTGCATCTACGCGGTGCGTGATCGCATCTGCTTCATCAACACCGGTTTTCTCGATCGCACCGGCGACGAGATCCACACCGCGATGCGCGCCGGCCCCATGATCCCCAAGGCGGAGATGAAGGCGACCGGATGGATCAAGGCCTATGAGGACCGCAACGTCCGGATCGGGCTGGCGGCGGGACTGTCGGGCAAGGCGCAGATCGGCAAGGGGATGTGGGCCGCGCCCGACCGGATGGGCGACATGATGGCGCAGAAGATCGGGCATCCGAAGTCCGGCGCGAACACCGCCTGGGTGCCGTCGCCGACCGCGGCGACGCTGCACGCGATGCACTATCACCAGGTCGACGTGTTCGATCGCCAGCGCGAGATCGCGGGCGAGGCAATTCCGCCGGTCGAGGCCATCCTGACCGTGCCCGTCGCGGGCGGACGCAACTGGACGCCGACCGAGGTGGCGCGCGAGCTCGACAACAACGCGCAGGGCATTCTCGGCTATGTCGTGCGCTGGGTCGATCAGGGGGTGGGCTGTTCGAAGGTGCCCGATATCGACGATGTCGGCCTGATGGAGGACCGCGCGACGCTGCGCATCTCGTCGCAGCACATGGCGAATTGGCTGCTCCACGGCGTTGCCACGCCGGCGGATGTCGATGCCGCGCTGCTGCGCATGGCGGCGAAGGTCGACGCGCAGAATGCGGACGACTCGGGGTATCGGCCAATGGCCCATCACCCCGAAAGCCTGGCCTATCAGGCGGCAAGAACGCTTGTTTTCGAAGGGGTTGGCCAACCCAGCGGGTATACTGAGCCACTTTTGCATGCATTTCGGGCACGGGCGAAGACGAAAAGCTGACATTGCCGTTGAACCGCGATCCCGATCGTGCGTTAGCGCATTTGTGGGACGAACCGAACACGGTCGCCCGAAGGGGCATTGCGTGACAGGTTCGATCGGTCGTCGACATTACTGGATTGCGGTCGCGCTGATTGCCGGCGCCCCTGCGCTCGGCCAATTGCAGAAGGCGGGCACGGCTCCGGCGCGTGGACCCAAGGCGCCTGCGCCCGATGCCAGTCCGTCACCCGCTGCGACGACGCCGTCCACCGCCGACAAGCCGATCGTCACCGATCAACAGTTCGACGGCGCGATGCCGCCATTGAGCGGCGACATCAACGCGCCGCTGGAGCCGATGGCGCCCTTGCCGCAAACCGCGACTGCGCCGGCCACGGCCGGTCCCGCCACCCTGCCGGCGACGGCGGAGGACCCGCAGCTCGCGCAGCCGCTGACGCCGCTCGCCGGGTTCGACACGACGCCGCTGGAAACCACCGCCGACGTGAAGAGCAAGGATGCGCCGACGATCCGGTACGAGACCGTCGTGAAGGGGTTCGACAAGGGCGACATCGCCGGCCGGTTCAAATCGCTGTCCGCGCTGGAACAAGGCAAGGGCAAGGCGGCGAACGCGACGCAGGTGTCCGCGCGCGGGCATGAGGACGAGGCGCTGGCGGTGCGGTTGCTGAAGTCGATCGGCTATTACGATGCGACCGCGCTATCCTCGATCGAGACGGTCCCCGCCGCCGCCGGATCGACCGAACCCGCCCGGCTGCGGGCGACGGTCAGCGTCCAGCCGGGGCGGCTTTACACCCTGTCGTCGGTCACCGTCGACACGCAGCCGACGGTCCCGCCCGAGCTCGTCCGGACCGCCTTGCCGCTCAAGGTCGGCGACGCGATCGACGCCGCGCGGATCGAGGGAGCGGAAGCGAATGTCAGCCTGACGCTGCCGCAGCAGGGCTATCCCTTCGTCAAGGTCGGGCAGCGCGACATCCTGCTCGACGATCAGGCGCCCAAAGCGACCGGCGCGTATAAGCTTCCTGTCGATACCGGCGCCCGGTCGTCGTTCGGCAAGCTGGTCACGACGGGCGATCCGGTGTTCAAGCTGGATCATTTGAACGTCTTCCCGCGCTTCGATGCCGGGCAATTGTACGATTCGCGGCTGGTGGACGATCTGCGCGACGCGCTGGTCGCGACCAGCCTGTTCTCGACCGTATCGGTCGAACCGCAGCCGACCGACCGGGTCAATCCCGACGGCACCCAGGCGGTCGACCTGCTCGTCCGCCAGGTGCGCGGGCCGTACAAGTCGCTGGCGGGCACGGCTGGCTATTCGACGGGCGAAGGCTTCAAGCTCGAGGGGTCGTTCACCAACCGCAACGCCTTCTCGCCGGAAGGCGCGCTGATCTTCACCGCGATCGGCGGCACGCAGGAACAGGGGCTGTCCTCCACGTTCAAGCGCGCGAACGCCGGCAAGCGCGACCGCACGGTGACCCTCGTCGCATCGGTCGATCATTCCAGCTACGACGCGTTCAACGCCAACACGATCACGCTGTCGGGGCGGATCAGCTATGATTCGACGCCGATCTGGCAGAAGAAGTTCACCTATGCCTATGGCTTCGAACTCGTCGGCACGAACGAGAGCGTCTATGATTTCGGGGTCGGCGACCGGGTGCGGCGGACCTATTTCATCGCCGCTTTGCCAGGGCAGGCGGTGTTCGATCGGTCCAACGACCTGCTCAACCCGACCAAGGGCTATCGCCTGAAACTGAACCTCAGCCCCGAAACATCGGTGCAGGGGTCGATCAGCCCCTATGCGCGCACCATGATGGAGGGCGATTATTATTTCCCCGCGACGCAGGCGTTGAC
>CAXTVB010000291.1:0-2898 GCA_964247555.1 uncultured Sphingomonas sp.
GCATCTAGCCAACGGTATTCGTTCAGTGAATACTGGCTCAATACCTTTGATGTAGAATAATCAAATTCGCGAATATTAATGACTAATCGCTAGTATGGGTGGTTACTCAAGATCAAAGCAACAACCGGGTCAGCAGCGGCCGATAAAAGTCGAGCGGTGGGACTTCCCGGTCAAGCTGTTTCCCGAAATCGTCGTACCGACGAAGACGAATCGCATCATGGGCGTATGGGACACGCGCAAAGGCCAAGGCTTCGGCTGGGTCGAATGGACCACCTTGGTCACTTAGGCTGGCGACAGAAGCGTCGCTCAACGTCGCATGATAGCCCGGCTCCACCGCGCAGAGATATCGCTTTGCGGCGACATGGAGCTTGATGGGGGCCACCACGGCTGGCGGATAATGGTGCGCCAGGAACGCCGCCCCGGAAAGCTCGTGATGCTCGTCCGGATCATCGGCCGCATGGCTTTCCTCGCGGTCGAGAAACTGTCCGATATCGTGCAGCAGGGCGGCGACGACCAGGGTATCGGGCGCTCCATCCGCCCGCGCCACATCGGCGACTTGCAGCGCATGGTCGCGCTGGCTGACGTCTTCGCCGTAGCTGCGATCGCCATATCGGGCGAACAGCGCATAGAGCGTGTCGACGACGGTCATGCGATCGCTCCCGCCGCAACCGAAGGATGGAGGCCCCGGGCCAACGATCGATGGAGGAAGCGCGTCGCGATCATCAGCGTCAGCAAGCCGATGATGCACGTCGCATAGGAAATGGTGCACAGAAACGCGGCCCATTTGAGCGACACATGGCCGAAATTGCGAACCAGCAGAAGCGAAATGCTGCCGCAATATCCCGCGGCATCTGCCACGTAGATCAGAAAGCCGGCATTGCCCCGCGACGTCGTCGCCGCCATCATCCGATCGAACAACAGCGCATTGAACGGCGTATAGGCCAGATAGAGACCGGCACCGACGGCGATCATCCATGGGATCGGCGGCAGCAGTTCCATCTGGAACGCGGCGGTCGCCGCGCCCATCATCGCAAGCCCGATCCCGATCAACCCCAGATTCCACATCACCGCGCGCCTGTTGTCGCGCACGCGGATCAGCATCGCCAGCGCGGCCAATACGATGACGGCGATCGGCAATTCGGACCAGGTGAAGATGCTCGCCTCCTGGCCATAGCCAAGCTCCCGCCAGATCTCGGCGGCGAAACTGTCGCGGAAATCACGCAGCGCGGTGAGCAGGACGTAAATGCCGATCAGCGGGATCAATGCGGGCGCATACTGCGCGAACAAGGCGCGGCGCCGCGCCGCATCCATCGGCACGCGCGGCGCGCGTTCGATCTCGTCCTGGCGGTCCGGGGCGGGCAGTTGCGCGAGCGCCCATACCGACAGCAGGAGGACCGGCGCGAACAACAGCCCGGTCGCGGCGGGCATCCAGCGTTCGCTCGCCCAGCGACCGATCAGGATCGCCCCGCCCACCGATTTGACGATCCCCGACGAGAGGATGAAACTCGCACACAACATCGCCCCAAGGACTTCCGACAAGCGCCGGCCCTCCAGAAAGCCGAACACGAGACCCCAGATCATCCCGAGCCCCAAGCCGTTGAGGAACAGCGCGCCCAACCCCAGAACCGGCGGCGCGACGGCGAAGGCGACGAGCGCCAATTCGGCAAACCCGATCAGCACGAGGATGGCGACGGCCCGGTAGGCCGGCGGCATTTCCGACACGATCTTGATCCCCACGATCTTCGACAGCGCGTAGCCAGCAACCTGCGCGATCACGAGCATGATCTTGAAATCGATCGCGAAGGGCCAGCCCGGCACATGCGCATACGCCGCCGCGGTGAACGGCTTGCGATAGGCGTACATCGCAAAATAGGCAGCAAAGGCCGCGGTGCCGCCATAGAGCGCGAAGGCGGTGGGCGGCGCGGTCCGCAGCCAGGTCGTGATCGCGCCTTCCCGGCGGGCGAGCGACGCGGCGGTCGTCATAGCGGCGGCCGTTCGCCCGCGTCTATCCGCGCCGCGATCGCCTCTAGGACCGGCCAGAGATCGGCGACGCTGGGCACGACATAATCCGCGCCCGCCGCGCGGAGATCGGCCGCCGCGCGGTCGACCGAATGTGCCCGTCCGTCCTGGGGCAGCGCGAGCAACGTCGCCTGATCCATTCCGATGCCGTTGCCCGAAGCCGACACCCCGACCGTCCACGCGCCTGCCGCCTTGCCCTCGCCGATGCCAACGGTCGCATCGTCCACCTTCACGCATGCCCAGGCAGGCCAGACGCCGAGATCGACCAGCGCCTTCCACATCATCAGCGGGGACGGACGACCCGCGAGCGTCTCCCCCGAACAGATGACGACGTCCGGCGCATAACCCTGTTCCGCGGCGAGCGGCAGGATGTCCGCCATCATCGCTCGGGTGTAGCCCGTGCACGATCCGATCCCGACGCCCAGGTCGCGCAACCGCGCCGCCAGCGCCGCGGCACCGGGGATCAGCGCCGCGCAATCCTTGGCGGCGATCCGCATCATCGGCTCGACCGCATCGTGCAGCGCAGTGACGTCGGTCTCCACAGGCGCATCGCCCTTCGCCGATCGCCATGCACCGGCGATGCGCGGGACAGCGAGCAGCGCGCGGATATGGTCGCGCTTGGCGCGGCCCATGTCCGCCCGCGCCTCGGCCTCGGTGATCGGCACGCCCGCATCCCCGAACACATGCTGCAGCGCCACGACCGGCGCGCGCGAGCCAAAGTCGATCATCGTACCTGCCCAGTCGAACACCACCGCCTTGATCGCAAAACTCATGCCGCCACTCCCATCTGCGTATCCGTAAGCGTCTCGATCACCTCCTCCGCGAGCGCGAACGAGGTGGATGCGCCGGTGCCGCTGGTCACTACGACCAGCCGTACCC
>CAXTVB010000291.1:2908-3119 GCA_964247555.1 uncultured Sphingomonas sp.
TCGACGATGCTATGGCCCGCGGCGGAGGCGTAGGTGCCCGTCCAGCGATCACGCACCGTCGGCACCATGCCGAACACCGCCCGGAATTCGTCGAGGATCAGGCGATCGATCTGGTCGGACGCGAACGGATCCGGGGTGGTCGCATAATGGTGACTGTCGCCGACGATCAGACTGCCGTCCTCGCTCTGCGTCACGATCAGATGGCTGCCGT
>CAXTVB010000292.1:0-3095 GCA_964247555.1 uncultured Sphingomonas sp.
GGGGCCGGAACGGATCGCGGGCGAATGGTGGCGGCGACACGACACGGCGGTGCCCACGCGCGACTATTACCGCGTCGAGGATCGGCGCGGGCGGCGTTTCTGGATCTTCCGGCATGGCCTCTACAGCGAGACCGAGACGCCGCGCTGGTATGTACACGGGCTGTTTGCGTGATGGGTTCGCCATGACCGAACCTGCGTTCGTGGAGCTGGTGGCAGGGACCAATTATTCCTTCCTGCGCGGTGCGTCGCACCCCAGCGATATGGTCGGACAGGCGCTGGCGCTAGAATTGCGGGGAATCGGCATCGCAGATCGCAACACCGTCGCGGGGGTGGTGCGTGCGCACGTCGCGTTGCGCGATGCCAAGGCGATGGCCAGTGCGGCGGGAATGCCGTCGGTCGATTTTCGCCTCGTTGTCGGTGCACGGCTGGTGTTCGCCGACGGTACGCCCGACATCATCGCCTATCCCGCAACCCGCCTGGGTTGGGGCTGGCTGACCCGGTTGCTGACCACGGGCAACCGGCGCGCCGTCAAGGGCGGCTGCATCCTGGGCTTTGGCGATCTCATCGCGCATCTGGACGATTTGCTGCTGATCGTCCTGCCCGATAGCAGCATGGACGAACCGTCCGAGCCGCTGCGACCATCGGAGGACGAGGACGTACCCGTCGCGCTGCCGCCGCCACGCGTCGCCGAGGCAGAGCGTACGGTGCTGGAAGATACGCTGGCGACGCTGGCGCGCGTCGCGTCACGGCGGGTGTGGCTGGGCGTGACGATGCCGCGTGGCGGGCGCGATCGGCGGCGGCTCGCGACGCTGGGGCAGATCGCGGATGCCGTGGGGGTGCCCGTGCTCGCCACGTGCGACGCGCTCTATGCAGAGGTTGGCGATCGGACACTGCACGACATCGTGACCTGCATCCGCCACAGCGTCCCCATCCAGCAGGCGGGCCTTTGCCTGGCGGCGAACGGCGAACGACACCTGAAGGATGCACGCGAGATGGCGCGGTTGTTCCGCGACCGTCCGCAGGCGGTAGCGGAAAGCGAGCGGCTGCTCGCGCGGATCGCCTTCACGCTGGACGACCTGCAATATGAATATCCGCACGAGCCGGTGCCCGAGGGTTGGGATCCGCAGGGCTGGCTGGAACATCTGACGATGGCGGCGGCGCGGGCGCGGTTTCCCCAGGGCATCCCTGCGAAATTGCATGCGCTGCTCGACGAGGAGCTGCCGCTGATCCGCGAGCGGCGCTACGCCTATTATTTCCTGACCGTCCATGATATCGTGAAATTCGCGCGCGAACAGGACCCGCCGATCCTGTGCCAGGGCCGCGGGTCGGCGGCGAATTCGGCGGTATGCTGGCTGCTCGGCATCACCTCGGTCGATCCGCTGAAGCACGACCTGCTTTTCTCGCGCTTCGTATCAGCGGAGCGTGACGAGCCGCCGGACATCGACGTGGATTTCGAGCATGAACGGCGCGAAGAGGTGATGCAGTATATCTATCGCCGCTACGGTCGCGAACGGGCGGCGATCGCGGCGACGGTTATCCACTACCGCCCTCGGTCGACGGTACGTGAGGTCGGCAAGGCGTTGGGGCTGACCGCGGACGTGACAAGCGCGCTGACCAGCACCGTCTGGGGCAGCTTCGCGAACCGGTTCGAGGAGAAGCGGTTCCGCGAAACCGGGTTCGATCCCGACAATCCCGAGATCGCGCGGCTACGCGACATGGTCGACCGGCTGCTCGAATTCCCGCGGCATCTGTCGCAGCATGTCGGCGGGTTCGTGCTGACGCAGAACCGGCTCGACGAGACGGTGCCGATCCACAACGGCGCGATGAAGGACCGGACCTTCATCGAATGGGACAAGGACGATATCGATGCGCTTGGCCTGATGAAGGTCGATGTCCTGGCGCTCGGCATGCTGACGTGTATCCGCAAGGCGTTCGACCTGATGCGCACACACGACTTGGGCGACTATGATCTCGATACCGTTCCGCATGAGGCGCCCGAGGTCTATGACATGCTGTGCAAGGGCGACAGCATCGGCGTCTTCCAGGTCGAAAGCCGTGCACAGATCAACATGCTGCCGCGGTTGCGCCCGCGCGAACTCTACGATCTTGTCATTCAGGTCGCGATCGTCCGGCCCGGTCCGATCGAGGGCGACATGGTGCATCCCTATCTGCGGCGGCGGGCGAAGAAGGAGAGGGTGGATTATCCGTCACCGGCGCTTCCGCATGACCCTAACGAGCTGCGGGGCGTGCTGGAAAAGACGCTGGGCGTACCGCTGTTCCAGGAACAGGCGATGAAGCTGGCGATCGTCGCAGCCGGATTCTCGCCCGAAGATGCGAACCGGTTGCGCCGGGCGATGGCGACGTTCCGCAACCTGGGAAAGATGGAGAATTTCCAGGTGAAAATGGTCGAGGGGATGGTCGGCCGCGGCTATGAACCGGATTTCGCGGAACGCTGTTTCAAGCAGATCGAAGGGTTTGGCAGCTACGGTTTTCCGGAAAGCCATGCGCTGGCCTTTGCGCGGCTGGTGTATGTTTCGTCGTGGATCAAATGCGTCCATCCTGCAGCCTTCTGCGCGGCGTTGCTGAATTCGCAGCCGATGGGATTTTACGCACCCGCGCAGATCGTGCGCGATGCGGTAGAACATGATGTCGTAATGCGGCCGATCGACGTGAATGCGAGTGGCTGGGACAATGGGTTGGAACGAGCGTCGCTTTCACCCTCCCGGCGATTCGCGCCTCCTTCCGGCGTCGGGTCGGCCATGACCCGGGACTGGCCTGGACAGCGCTGGCGGCTGTCCGCCCGACGCGCCCAATGGGAAAGGGAAAAGACGGCGAAGGGTGAGGGCGACGGTCTCGTGATGCGCCTGGGTTTTCGCCAGATCGACGGCTTTCGCGAACATTGGGCCACCGCTCTTGTCGAAGCCCGCACCACCCCCTTCACCTCGATCGAAGACCTCGCCCGCCGCGCGCATCTTCCGCAACGCGCGATGACGCTGCTCGCGGATGCCGATGCCTTCGGGTCGATCGGCCAGGACCGGCGCGCTGCGGCATGGGATGTGCGGCGGACGCCGCCGGTCCAGCTCCCGCTATTCGCC
>CAXTVB010000293.1:0-3085 GCA_964247555.1 uncultured Sphingomonas sp.
CCCCGGAACCCGCTTTCCAGCGGCACCGCGGGGGCCAGCACCTCGATGACCTTGTTGTTGCGCTCCTCCGGCATCGTGCTGACGACTTGCCCCGCCAGGAACAGCGTCAGGAAGAAGATGCCGAACACCGCGAAGAAGGCCGATTGGTGCTGGCCCCCGCTGGTGGCATGCGCGCGCTGGATCGCGTGCTTCGTGGCCACGACCGGCGGCAGCGCCCCGCCGAGCCGCTCCGCCGCCAGCGTGGTCTGTGCGAGCAGCGTCAGATAGTCCGCGGCACGCGCGCCGCGTCCGCCATATAGGATCGTCGGCCGGTCGAGCGGGCCGTAGAGGACCGCCGCGGCCTCGAACCGGTGATCGTCGAACGCGGCGCGCGCCTGTTGCGCCGGATCGTCGGTGGTGGCGATCGTCAGAAGCGGTGGCGGTGCCTCGTCGGGGCGGAACGCGGCGCGCAACCGCACGTCCGCCTCCTGTGCCGGACGAGTCAGCGCCGCGGGCACGATCGCGACGATCCGCGCCTTGTCGCCGCCACCGCCGTCCGCGACGCTGGCCGCCCCCAGCCCGCCGATTGCGCCGAACGATCCCATGATGACCGGCGCGAACAGGAACAGCAGGAAGATCGGCGTGAACACGGTCGCGGTGAAATCGCGCCGCGCGATGGTCAGCGTCTGGCGGATGTTGCGGCGGAGGTCGCTCATGCCTCGGCTCCCGGTGCGGCCGCGGCCTGTTCGCCGACGATCCGTACGAACGCCTCGTGCAGCCCCGGGCGTTCGATCGACAGCCCGGCAATGCCATGCCCCGCATCGATCAACCGGACGAGCGTCGGCTCGATCCCCTCGGACGGCAGGACGAACCGCCAGTCGGGCCCGTCGCGCACCGCATCCGCGGGCAGCGCGGCGGACAGATCGGCGCCGGGATCGCGCGGGCGATAACGGACGCGTTCGGGCAAAGTCGCGCGCGCCGCGTCGACCGTCCCCTCGAACCGGCGCTTGCCGCCCGCGATGATCGCCAGCCGGTCGCACAGCCGCTGGGCATGCGCCATGACGTGCGTCGACAACAGGATCGTCGCGCCCCGGTCGCGCTCCGCCAGGATCATCGCCTCCAGCCGTTCCTGGTTGACCGGGTCGAGCCCGGAAAAGGGTTCGTCGAGCACCAGCAGGTCGGGGCGGTGCACGACCGATCCGAGCAGCTGCACCAGCTGCGCCATGCCCTTCGACAATTTGCGGATCTTGGTATCGGCGGCATGGCCGAGCCCTGCCCCTTCCATCAGATCCACCGCCCGCGCGCGCCCGGTCTTCCAGTCGAGCCCGCGCAGCGCGCCCATGAACGCGATCGCCTCGCGCGCCTTCATCGCCGGATACAGCCCGCGCTCCTCGGGCAGATACCCCACCCGGTCGCCGGCATCGCGCGGATGCGCGCTGCCGAGCAGCGTGCGCGTGCCCCGGTCGGGTTCGATGATGCCCAGCAGCATGCGCAATGTCGTCGTCTTGCCCGCGCCGTTGGGGCCGAGCACGCCGTAGATCGACCCGGCCGGCACCGCGATGTCGATTCCGTCGACTACGTGCCGGTCCCCGAAACGCTTGACGAGGCCCTGCGCGCTGATCGCCAATTCGTCGTTCAAAGCCATCCCCCGGGTGCCATGGCGGCGGAGACAGGGTAGCGAAGGGAGGTGGGGGAGGACAAGCGGTTAGCGTGGGGGGGCACCCCGGACTTGCTCCGGGATCCATCGTGCCGCGCGACCAGGCGCGGGTGTATGGGCGCGATGGATGCCGGGTCGAGCCCGGCAAGACGGTAGGTGAAGGTATCGGTCGGCGGCCAGAGCCGGAATGCTCTCACACCGTTCTCCCGCGAAAGCGGGAGCCCAGGGTAGCAGCGGACACCGCTCGCGGCCCCTGGACCCGCGCGTTCGCGGGGGAACGGCAAGGACGCACGCGAAAATCGATCGGCCAAGACGACGCCGGGAAAACCCTACGCCTTCTCCAGCGTACATTGCAGCGGATGCTGGTTCTGCCGGGCGAAATCCATCACCTGCCCGACCTTCGTCTCCGCCACTTCGTAGCTGAAGACCCCGCACACCCCCACGCCCTTCTGATGGACATGGAGCATGACGCGGGTCGCCTCCTCCATGTTCATCCGGAAAAAGCGTTGCAGGCACAGGACGACGAATTCCATCGGCGTGTAATCGTCGTTGAGCATCAGGACGCGGTAGGGGGTCGGCTGCTTGGTGCGGCTGCGCGTCTTGGTCGCGATGCCGGTGCCGGTGCCGTCTTCCCGGTCGTCGTCGCGGCGCTCGGCCATCATCTTCGGGTCACGCTGCATGGTCGCGCAGATATGGCAAATGCGGCGGCGAGGGCAAGGGCCGGGACGGCAAAAGGGCGGCCGTCCCATCGGACGACCGCCCTTTCCGGCGTCGAATACGGATAGATCGCGTTACGCGGCGATCTTCATCTTGTCGGCGGCGATCGCCATCCGGTTCGAGATCGGCTGCGCGACCTCGCCCGCCAGCTTCAGCATCGCCTCGGTCGAACGCGACGTCTCGGCGATCATCGCGTCGAACATGCTGCGGGCATAGTCGGACTGGAGCTTCATGAACTCGGTCGGCGACTTGACCGTGGCTAGCGTGCGGATCGCGGCGGTCGCGCCCTCGAACGACTTGCGGGCATAGGCGGCCGAATCCTGGCCCATCGTCTCGATGCCGCGCGCCGCGATCTTGGTCGATTCGACGACGGCCTCGACGTTGCCCTTCGAGAAATCGTTCATGTCTTCGAACATCTTCGCGCCCTTCTCCATCGCACCCTTGGCGCGATCGCCGACATCGGCGAACATCGCCTTTGCCTTGGCCTGGGTCTCTTCGGCGGCGGTCTTGATCGTGGCTTCCATGGGAATGTCCTTGATGGTGGCCCGGGCGGGCGATTTCGTCTTCGGCGCGGCGGTCACGGCCTTGGGAATCGAAGAGGGCATGCGCGTCGCTCCAGCTTTATGCTGCAATGCACAATATGCATGACGCGAGCGGAAATCAAGCGCGTTGTGCAGTGCAGCATATCGCCTTCACGGCGTCCGCACATACGTCCCCGGCGCCTCCTCGATG
>CAXTVB010000294.1:0-1736 GCA_964247555.1 uncultured Sphingomonas sp.
GAACACGGTCGTCTATGTGCGCGGTCGCGGCATCGTCCTGAACGAACCGTCGGTCGTCGCGGTCGAGACGATCAACGGCGTGAAGCGCGTGAAGGCGGTCGGCGACGACGCCAAGCTGATGATGGGCAAGACGCCCGGCAACATCGAGGCCATCAGGCCGCTCAGGGACGGCGTGATCGCGGACATCGACGTCGCCGAGCAGATGATCAAATATTTCATCCAGAAGGTCCACGGCCCGCGTCGTTTCGCGCGCTGGCCCGAAATCGTGATCTGCGTCCCCTCGGGCTCGACCAAGGTCGAACGCCGCGCCATCCGCGACGCCGCGTCGAACGCGGGTGCCAGCACGGTCTGGCTGATCGAGGAGCCGATGGCGGCGGCGATCGGCGCGGACATGCCGGTCACCGAGCCGATCGGTAGCATGGTCGTCGACATCGGTGGCGGCACCACCGAGGTCGCGGTGCTATCCTTGCGCGGTCTCGCCTACACCACCTCGGTCCGGGTCGGCGGAGACAAGATGGACGAGGCGATCGTCAGCTATGTCCGCCGCAACCACAACCTGCTGATCGGCGAAGCGACCGCGGAGCGGATCAAGCAGGAGGTCGGCATCGCGCGCCCGCCCGCGGACGGCATCGGCCTGACGATCTTCATCAAGGGCCGCGATCTCGTCAACGGCGTGCCCAAGGAGATCCAGATCAACCAGGGCCAGATCGCCGAGGCGCTGTCCGAACCCGTCGCGACGATCGTCGAGGGCGTCCGCGTCGCACTGGAGAACACCGCGCCCGAGCTGGCCGCCGACATCGTCGACCAGGGCATCGTCCTGACCGGCGGCGGCGCGCTGCTCGAGGGGCTGGACGAGGTGCTGCGCGACGAGACCGGGTTGCCGGTGACGGTCGCGGAGGATCCGCTGACCTGCGTGGCGCTCGGCACCGGACGCGCGCTGGAGGATCCGATGTTCCGCGGCGTATTGATGAGCGGCTGACCAGAAGAGACGGGGGAACCGGCGCATGGCGTCAGCCCGCGACCGCCGCACGGGATTTTCGCGGCGACGACAATATGGGCTCTTCTTCGGCTATGTGCTCGCGGTGGCGGGTGCGGCCGTGGGGGGCGTGCTGCTCGTCATTTCCGCCTTCGATCCACCCGCCTTCGCGGCGCTGCGCATGACGGTGGCGAGCGTCACGGTACCCGTATCGGCGGCCGGGGCGGCGGTCGTCGATGCCGTCGTGTCGGTGCCCGACCGCATCGGCGAGCATTTCCGCGTGAAGGAAGACAATGCGGTGCTGCGCGGTCAGTTGGCCGATGCGCGCGCGGTCGTGATGCGGGCGCGTGCCGTATTGCGCGACAATGCGCGGCTGCGGCGATTGCTGGTGGTGCGCGATTCGGTCGGTGACACGGTCGTCACGGCGCGACTGGTCGCCTCCACCCCGTCCAGCACGCGGCGCTTCGCCATGCTGGATGCCGGGCGGTGGCAGGGCGTGCAGCCCGGCATGCCGGTCCGCGGACCCGACGGGCTGATCGGGCGCGTCCTGGAGACGGGGCCGGCGGTCGCGCGAATCCTCTTGCTGAGCGATCCCGACAGCGTCGTGCCGGTCCGCCGCCTGCGCGACGGATTGCCCGCCATCGCGCAGGGGCGCGGCGACGGGCTGGTCGATATCCGATCGGTCGAGACCGCGGACGTTCGCTTCCAGGCCGGCGATATCTTCGTGTCGTCCGGTATCGGCGGGCTCTACCCCCCCCGC
>CAXTVB010000294.1:1746-3073 GCA_964247555.1 uncultured Sphingomonas sp.
CCCGTCGCGACCATTCCGGCGCGCGGACGCGACACGGTGGCGGCGCGGACCTTCGAACGCCCCGACACGGTCGATTTCGCGGTCGTCGAACGCCCGTTCCTGCCGATCCCGGCCGCGCTCGCCACGCCGCCCGAACCGCTCGCGCCACCCAAGGCGAAGGCGAAGGCGAAGTGAACGGCATCGACCACGCGCCCTTCGCGCCCACCCTGCCCCCCGCCCGCGCGCGCGCGCTGCCCTGGGTCAGCGTCATGGCGGGGTCGCTCGTCACGATCGTACCGGTGATCGCCAGCGTGCCCCTGCTGCCCCCTTGCGGGCTGCTGATGCTGATCGCGTGGCGGCTGCTCGCGCGGTTCGCGCTTCGGCCATGGGCGGCGGCGCCGCTCGGGCTGTTCGACGATCTGGTCAGCGGTCAGCCCTTGGGGTCGTCGGTCCTGCTGTGGTCGGTGTGCTTCGTCGTGATCGAGCTGATCGAGGTCCGGCTGGTGTTTCGCGATTTCTGGCAGGACTGGATGATCGCCGCGGGCGCGATCGCGTTCGGCATCTGCGCCGGCCGCCTGATCGCGGTGCCCGTCGCGGCGCGCGTCGATCAGGCGATGATCGGACAGATCGCGATCGCGGTCCTGCTCTTCCCATTCGCCACCCGCATCGTCGCCGCGATCGAAGCGAAGCGGGTGCAGGCGTGAAGCAACCCGGCCGCGTGGTGACCGAGGCGTCGCAGGCGTACAGCTTCTCGCGTCGCGCCTGGCTGCTGGGCGCGGCGCAGGGCACCGTCGGCTTTCTACTCGCCGGGCGGATGGGCTGGCTGGCGATCGCGCAGAACGCGAAATACAATCTGATGGCGGAGAGCAACCGCGTCAGCTCGACGTTGATGCCGCCCCGCCGCGGCTGGATCGTCGATCGCCATGGCCAGCCGATCGCGAACAACCGCACCGACCTGCGCGTCGACATCATCCCCGACCGGCTGGCGGAGCGCGAGCGGGTGCTGCCGCTGCTGGGGCAATTGCTGGGACTGACGCCGGAGGACCTGGCCCGCATCGGCATCGACCTCGACAACGCCGCCGGGTTCCAGCCGGTGAAGGTCGCGGAGAATATCGACTGGGAACGCTTCGCCGCGGTCAGCCTGCGCCAGCCCGAACTGCCCGGCGTCGCCCCCACCCGCGGCTTCGCGCGACATTATCCCTCGGGCGCCGCGGTCGCGCACCTGACCGGCTATGTCGGCGTGCCGAATGCCGAGCAGTACAAGGCGACGCACGATCCGCTGATGGTCGTGCCGGGGTTCAAGATCGGCAAGGACGGGCTGGAAAAGACGCTGGAGACGCATCTGCGC
>CAXTVB010000295.1:0-3064 GCA_964247555.1 uncultured Sphingomonas sp.
GCATGACCGAGACGGGTCTCCAGGCCGAACGCGTCGATTTCGATCCGCCAGCCGTCGCGCCAGCCGATGCGCCCGGGCGCGACCTGATGGACGAGTTCGACGGGCTGATCGCCGAACGCCAGGCGCTGCTCGATACCGGCGTCACCGATCCGTTCGCGATCGTGATGGAGGAGGTGCTGTCGCCGACCCAGGCGATCATCAAGGGGCGCGAGACGATCCTGCTCGGCACCTATAATTATATGGGCATGACGTTCGATCCCGACGTCCTGGCCGCGGGCAAGGCCGCGCTCGACAAGTTCGGGTCGGGTACGAACGGCAGCCGGATGCTGAACGGCACCTTCCACGACCATATCGAGGTCGAACAGGCATTGCGCGACTTCTACGGTGTCAGCGGCGCGATCGTGTTCTCGACCGGATATATGGCGAACCTCGGCATGATCTCGACGCTGGCTGGCAAGGGTGAATATGTCATCCTCGATGCCGACAGCCACGCGTCGATCTACGACGGTTGCCAGCAGGGTAACGCGGAAATCGTTCGCTTCCGCCACAATTCGGTCGAAGATCTCGACAAGCGGCTCGGTCGATTGCCCAAGGACCCCGCCAAGCTGGTGGTGCTGGAGGGCGTCTATTCCATGCTCGGCGATGTCGCGCCTCTGAAGGAGATGGTCGCGGTCGCCAAGAAGCACAATGCGATGGTCCTGTCGGACGAAGCGCATTCGATGGGCTTCTACGGCGATCACGGTCGCGGCGTGTACGAGGCGCAGGGACTGGAAGGCGAGGTGGATTTCGTCGTCGGCACCTTCTCCAAATCGGTCGGCACGGTCGGCGGTTTCTGCGTATCGAACCATCCCAAGTTCGAGGCGATCAGGCTGGCATGCCGCGCCTATATCTTCACCGCCAGCCTGCCCCCCTCGGTCGTCGCGACGGCCGCGATGTCGATCCGCAAGCTCGCCACCGCGCACGACAAGCGCGCCCGGCTATGGGCGAATGCGCGGCAGCTGCACGGCGGGTTGAAGGCGATGGGCTTCAAACTCGGCACCGAAAATCCCGACAGCGCGATCGTCGCGGTGATCCTGGAGGATCAGGAACAGGCGGTCGCGATGTGGCAGGCGCTGCTGGAGGGCGGGCTATACGTCAACATGGCGCGCCCCCCCGCGACCCCGGCCGGCACCTACCTGCTGCGCTGTTCGCTCTGCGCCGAGCATACGACCGCGCAGCTCGATCGCGTATTGGCGATGTTCGGTCGTTCGGGACGGGCTGTGGGCGCGATCGGCTGAGGCGCATGCGGCGTCTTTCCCAGCATCGCGGGTTGTTGTAAGTCGGCGCGATGCGGGACGAGGGCGAATTTACGGCCCCGAAGGACGGATCGACCTGGCGCATCGCGGCACTCGTCGCGATGGCGTTGCTGGGCGTGGCGGTGCTCGTCGCGCTGATCGTGACGCTTGGCGACGCGAACCGGCAACGGGACCGCGCGCTGCAGCTGCAGGCGCACAGCTTTGCGGTCATGGTCGTATCGCGCACGCTGGCCAGCACGATCGCACATTCGGAAGCCTCGCTCGGCCGCTACGTCATTTCCGGCGACAAGCAACTGGGCCGGCTGTATTTCGACGAATGGGTCCAGGCGGGGTCGGAGATCGACCAGCTCGACCGCATCACCGCCGACAATAGCGAACAGCAGCAGCGGATCGATCGCCTGCGCGACGCATATCGATCGCGCGGTCGGGAATTGTCGCTGACCGCGCTCAGCACGAATTACGGCCTGAACGACCAGGCGCTCGCCCGTTATTACCGGGCGCGGCAGGCGGATTCGCTGACGCAGATCGACCGGACGCTCGACGAGATCATCGAGCGCGAGCGTGTCCTGCTGCGCGAGCGCGCCAGCGCGGCAGCGGCGTCGGTCGACCAGTCGACCCGTATCGCGAGCGTGCTGGCGGTGTTCGGCGGATTGATCGTGCTGGGCGCGATCGCGATGGGTTGGTTCACGATCAGGGCGCTGGGCGAGCGCACGACCGCACGGCAGGACGCCGACGAGGCGCAGGAACGCGCCGATGAACTGGCGATCGCCGTCGCGCGCGCGACCGACGAACTGCGCGTGCAGGAAGCGAAGCTGCGTCAGATCCAGAAGATGGAGGCGGTCGGGCAACTCACCGGCGGCATCGCGCATGATTTCAACAACATGCTCGCCGTCGTGCTCGGCGGCCTCGAACTCGCCCGCCGCAGCCTGAAGGGCGAGGCCACGACCGCGCACCGCCATATCGACAGCGCGGCGGAGGGCGCGAACCGCGCGGTCGCGCTCACCCGCCAGCTGCTGGCGTTCAGCCGCGAGGAATCGCTGAAGCCCGAACCGCTGGTCGCGGCGACGCTGGTTGCGGGGATGACCGATCTGCTCGATCGGACGCTGGGGGATGCGATCGAGCTGGTGACGGAGGATCGTTCGGCGAATTGGCGCGTATGTGCGGACCGGATCCAGATGGAGAACGCGATCCTGAACCTGGCGGTCAACGCGCGCGACGCGATGAACGGCCGTGGGACGTTGACGATCGTCACCGGGCACACGACGCTCGATGGGCATGCCGTCGGGCAGTGCGTGGCCGGCGATTACGTCACGATCGCGGTCGGCGACAGCGGATGCGGGATGACCCCGGACGTTGCCGAGCGCGTTTTCGAACCCTTCTTCACGACGAAACCCGTCGGCAAGGGGACCGGCCTCGGCCTCAGCCAGATCTTCGCGCTGGTCCGGCAACTGGATGGGGAGATCGGCATCGCGACCGCACCGAATGCGGGGACGACGGTCACGCTGTATCTGCCGCGCGAATTGTCCGAGCAACGGTCCGAATCCGCGCCCGAACCGGCGCCCCTCCCCTCGGCACCGCGCACCGCGACGATATTGGTGGTGGAGGACGATCCGCGCGTCCTGGCCGCGACGACGGGTGCGCTGGAGGAGCTGGGCCATCATGTCGTACCCTGCGACGATCCGCTCGCCGCACCCGCGCTGCTGGCGGCGCATGCGATCAACCTGATCCTGACCGACGTTCTGATGCCGCGCCAGACGGGTCCTGAGATG
>CAXTVB010000296.1:0-3037 GCA_964247555.1 uncultured Sphingomonas sp.
GATCTCGAACGCCACGTCGATCTGCGTCGAGACGATGTCCTCATATTCGACCTCCGCCTCGGCCAGCGCGGTCTTCTCCACCGGCGACCACATCACCGGCTTGGCCCCACGGTACAGCTGGCCGGACTCCGCGAACTTCAGCAGTTCGCCGACGATCGCGGCCTCCGCGTCGTATTTCATCGTCAGATACGGGTCGGCCCAGTCGCCCATCACCCCCAGCCGTTCGAACTCGGCGCGCTGCACCGCGACCCATTTCTCGGCGTACGCCCGGCATTCGGCGCGGAACTGGGCGACGGGGACGTCGTCCTTGTTCAGCTTCTTGGCGCGATACGCCTCCTCGACCTTCCATTCGATCGGCAGGCCGTGGCAGTCCCAACCGGGCACATAGGGCGCGTCCTTGCCGAGCAGCGTCTGGCTGCGCACGATGATGTCCTTCAGGACCTTGTTCATCGCATGGCCCATATGGATGTCGCCATTGGCATAGGGCGGGCCGTCGTGAAGGACGAACCGCTCCCGCCCGGCGCGCTGTTCGCGCAGACGATCATAGAGGCCGAGCGTCGCCCATCGCGCGAGGATCGCGGGTTCCTTCTGGGCGAGGCCCGCCTTCATCGGGAAGTCGGTCTTCGGCAGGAAGACGGTGTCGCGGTAGTCGGTTTGAGCGGGAGCGTCGGTCATTTGGGTGGGCATTAGCGCGTCCCGCCTCCGTCGTCACCCCAGCGAAAGCTGGGGTCTCGTGCGGCACGCGCGCCGCTCCGTTACTTGGAGACCCCAGCTTTCGCTGGGGTGACGACTATTCGAGGATCGCCCGCGCCCGCGCGCAATCCGCCTCCATCTGCACGACCAGCGCATCCAGATCGTCGAACTTCGCCTCGGGCCGCAGGAATTCCACCAGCGATACCTCGATCGTCTGTCCGTACAGGTCCTGGGCGAAGTCGAAGAAATACGGCTCGAGCAGTTCCTTGGGCGGATCGAAGCTCGGCCGGATCCCCAGGTTCGCCGCACCCTTGAGGACACGCCCGTCCGCCAGACGCCCCTCCACCGCATAGATGCCGTAGGCGGGGCGCAGATATTTCCCCATGTCGACATTGGCGGTCGGATAGCCGATCGTCCGGCCCAGCTTGTCGCCATGCTGCACCACGCCCTCGATCGCGAACGGCCGCGTCAGCAGGCGGGCCGCGGTGCGCGGGTCGCCGGCTTTCAGCGCGGCGCGGATATGGGTGGAGGACACGATCGCGCCGTCCAACGTGACCGGCGCGACCGTATCCACCGCCATGCCGTGGTCCGCACCCAGCGACGCGAGCATCGCGGTCGTGCCGCGCTTGTCATGGCCGAAGGTGAAGTCCTCCCCCGTGACCACGCCGCGCGCGCCGATGGTGCGGGCCAGCCGCTCGGCGATGAAATCCTCCGCCGACAAGGCGGCGAGATCGGCGTCGAAGTGGAAGACCAGCATCGCATCCGCCCCCGCCGCCGCAAACAGCCGCTCGCGCTGGTCGAGGCTGGTCAGGCGGAACGGCGGCGCGCCGGGGCGGAAATGGCGGACCGGGTGCGGATCGAAGGTCGCGACGATCGCGGGCGCACCCGCCGCCCGCGCCTGCGCGACCGCGCGCCCGACCACCGCCTGGTGCCCCAGGTGGAACCCGTCGAAATTGCCGAGCGCGACGGTGCCGCCGCGGAGGGAGGCCGGCACCGGAGCGCCGCCGTCGAGCCGCATCATGGCGGCGCTATAGGTTGGGGGGCGGTGGGGGAAAAGGGTTAGTTGGGGCCCCCGTCATGCCGGGCTCGGCCCGGCATCCATCGTGCCGCGTATTCGCACGCTTCTGGTTTCGCTGCACGATGGACCCCGGGACAAGCCCGGAGTGACGGATTTGGGGGGCGGGTAGCCTACAGCTCCAACGTCACGAACGAAAACCCCGGCCGATCCCCCTCCGCCGCATGATCCTCGCGCGCCGTTTCCCGCCAGCCGATAAACGGCGGCACCACCGTGTCGCCCTCCGGCGCCGCATGCACCTCCGTCAGCTCGATCCGGTCCGCGAGCGGGAGGAACAGCGTGTAGATCTCCGCCCCGCCTATCACCATCATGTCGTCGCCCGCCATCGACAGCGCTGCGTCGACCGAATGCGCCACCTCCGCCCTCGCCGCGCGCCAGTGCCGGTCACGCGTCAGAACGATGTGCCGTCGCCCGGGCAGCGGCGCGGGAAAGCTGTCGAACGTCTTGCGCCCCATCACCATCGGCCGTCCCATCGTCAGTATTTTGAACCGCTTCAGGTCCGCGGGCAGCCGCCACGGCAGCGCGCCGTCGCGCCCGATCACGCCATTGTCGGCGCGCGCGAGGATCAGCGCGATCATGGCGCGGGGCGGGCGGCAGATGACGGCGGCGTCACGAGGTTGACAGCAAAGCGCATGATCGGCATCCAATCGCCCGGATTCGACCGGCAAACAACCGCGATCTGCGCGATTGTGTTGCAGCGCACCAGCGCCCGTCGTAGCGGCGTCGCCGATGCCGTCGGCCTATGCCCAGTCGTTCGATCCGAATCGATCCTCGAAGCGACGACGCGCGGCATCGTTGTTGCTTACGATCGCGGCGCATCTTCTCCTCTTCTTCTTCCTGTTGCGGCTTACCCCCTATCTGGAGACGAAGAAGCCGGAGGTGCGCAATCCGGTGTCGTTCCAGATGATCCCCGACGCGGACAACCGGGAAAAGCCCAAGACGCAGGCGAAGGCGGTCACCAAGGTCAAGCAGGCGACCAGCGGCCGCGTCGCGCATGTCGCGACGCCGACCCCGCCGCCGCCCGCGAAGAACCCGCCGCCGCCGGTCGACCTGTCGCTGTTCGGCAACCGGTCGCTGTTCGCGGCGAGCGATATCGGCAAGATCCACAACGCGCCCAGCGAGAACGAGGGCGCGGGCGAAGGATCCGGCAAGGATAGCGCCGCCGCATATGGGCCGGGCGCCGGTCCCGGCGGACAGCGTTACTATAACGTCGAATGGTACCGGGAGCCGTCGCACACGGAGCTGGCGCATTACCTCCCACCCAATGCG
>CAXTVB010000297.1:0-3007 GCA_964247555.1 uncultured Sphingomonas sp.
GTGTCGAACCACCGCGCCGTCTCGACCTCGGCGGTCAGAACATCGGCATTATAGGGTGTTATCCCCGCCTCCTCATAGCGCTTGCGCTTCGCGTCGGGCAATTCGGGCAGCGATTCACGGCACGCCTCCAGGAACGCATCGTCCAGTTCCAGCGGCAGCAGGTCGGGGTCCGGGAAGTAGCGATAATCATGCGCATCTTCCTTAGACCGCATCGACCGGGTCACCCCCTTGTCGGGATCGAACAGCCGCGTTTCCTGGACGATCGTCCCGCCGCCCTCGATGACGCCGACCTGTCGCTTGGCCTCATATTCCACCGTCGCCATGACGAAGCGGACCGAATTGACGTTTTTCGTCTCCGTCCGCGTGCCCAGTTCCTCGCCGGGCTTGCGCACGCTGACATTGACGTCGGCGCGCATCGATCCCTCTTCCATATTGCCGTCGCACGATCCGACATACCGCAGGATCGCGCGCAGCTTGCGCAGATATGCGCCAGCCTGCGCCGGCGATGCCATGTCGGGTCGGCTGACGATCTCCATCAGCGCGACGCCCGAGCGGTTGAGGTCGACATAGGAACGCGACGGATGCTGGTCGTGCATCAGCTTGCCCGCATCCTGTTCGACATGGATGCGCTCGACGCCGATGACCTTCGTGCCGTCGCCATCCTCGATCTCGATCGCGCCCTCGCCGACCAGCGGATGGTACAGCTGGCTGATCTGGTATCCCTGAGGCAGATCTGCGTAGAAATAATTCTTCCGATCGAACCGCGACCATTTGTTGATCTTCGCGTCGATCGCCATGCCGGTGCGCACCGCCTGACGGATGCACTCGCCGTTCGGCACCGGCAGCATGCCGGGCATCGCGGCGTCGACCAGCGACACCTGCGTGTTGGGCTCCGCTCCGAACGTCGCCGACGCGCCGGAGAACAGCTTGGCGTTCGAGGTGACCTGCGCATGGACTTCGAGGCCGATCACGACCTCCCACTCGCCGGTGTCGCCGAGGATGCGGTAGCTGCTGTCGGTCATCTTGGTTTTCTCTTCCGTCGCGCTAATCTCACCACCAGGCCTCCGGCCGCGCCACGAAGTTGGCCCGCTGCTCGATCGCCAGCCCCGCATTCAGCACACCCTGCTCGTCGAGCGGTTTGCCGATGATCTGCAGTCCCAGCGGCAGGCCGTCCTTGTCGAGCCCACCTGGGACGCTCATCGCAGGCAAACCTGCCAGCGACGACGGGACGGTGAAAACGTCGTTCAGGTACATGGCGATCGGGTCGGCCGACTTCTCGCCCAGCGCGAAGGCCGCGCTAGGTGCGGTCGGGGTCAGGAGAACATCGCACGTCGCCCAGGCCTGTTCGAAATCGCGCGCGATCAGCGTGCGGATCTTCTGCGCCTGCGTGTAGTATGCGTCGTAAAAGCCTGCGGACAATACATATGTTCCGATCAGGATACGCCGCTTCACCTCCGCGCCGAAGCCGTCGGCACGCGTTGCAGCATACATGTCCTGCAACCCCGCGCCCGCCGGCAGATCGCGCAGGCCGTAGCGGACGCCGTCATAGCGCGCGAGGTTCGACGACGCCTCGGCGGGCGCGATGATGTAATAGGCCGGCAGCGCATATTTGGTGTGCGGCAGCGAGACATCGACGATCTCCGCCCCCGCATCGCGCAACCAGTCGATGCCCTGTTTCCACAGCGCGTCGATCTCCGCAGGCATGCCGTCGACACGATACTCCCTGGGAATACCGACCCGTTTCCCCTTGAGATCGGCAGACAATCTGGCTTCCCAGGCAGGCACGTCCAGCTTCAGCGACGTCGCATCCCGCGCGTCGAACCCCGCCATCGCCTCCAGCATGATCGCGCAATCGCGCACGTCGCGCGCCATCGGTCCGGCCTGGTCCAGCGACGATGCGAACGCGATCGTGCCCCAGCGCGAGCAGCGGCCATAAGTGGGTTTGATGCCAGAAATGCCGGTGAAGGCGGCCGGCTGGCGGATCGAACCGCCGGTGTCGGTGCCGGTCGCGCCGGGGCAGAGCCGCGCGGAGACCGCGGTCGACGAACCGCCCGACGAACCGCCAGGCGCAAGCGCGGCATTGCCGCCGTCGTTTCGCCGCCAGGGCGAAATGACGTTGCCGAACGCGCTGGTTTCGTTCGACGATCCCATCGCGAACTGATCCATGTTCAGCTTGCCGAGCATCCCCGCGCCGGCATCGAACAGCCGCTGCGACACCGCGCTTTCGTACGGCGGTACGAAACCCTCGAGGATATGGCTCGCCGCGGTCGTCGCCACGCCCTTGGTGCAGAACAGGTCCTTCATGCCGATCGGCACGCCGGCGAGCGGCTTCGGCGCTTCTCCCGCCGCGCGCCCCGCATCGGCGGCGTCCGCCGCGGTGAGCGCATGGTCGGGGGTTTCGACGAGGAAGGCGTTGAGCAGCTTGGCCTGAGCCACCTTCGCAACGAACGCCTCGGCGACGCTGCGCGCGGTGAAGTCGCCGTCGCGCACGCCGTCGCGGATGGCGGCGATGCCCAGGTCGGTAAGCTCGGCCACTATTCGATCACTTTCGGCACGGTGAAGAAGCCATGCTCGGCCTCGGGCGCGTTCTGCATCAGCAAATCGCGGATGCCGCCCTCCGTCACGACGTCTTCGCGCAGTCGCAACGTGTTGGGAATGACGGCGGTCATCGGTTCGACGCCGGTCGTATCGACCTCGCCGAGCTGTTCGATCCAGCCCATGATGTTGTCGAGTTCGGGGGCGAGGCGCTGGGCGTCCTCGTCGGTGATCGCGATGCGGGCAAGGCGCGCGATCCGCTTCACGGTGGCGGGTTCTACGGACATGGCCCGCGGCTAGCACCCCGGCTCGGGCCGGCGCAACCCGGATTGCCAGCGGGGATGCGCTGGGGCACGGAGCGCGGGTCCGCCCGGGAGAGCGTTTTTGGCACGCAAGTTCCTCTATGTCGTCGCCGTCCTGATCGTTTTGGGGGTCTTGGGCAGGCTCGCCTATCAATTCTACGGCTCTCAAC
>CAXTVB010000298.1:0-2456 GCA_964247555.1 uncultured Sphingomonas sp.
AGCGACATGCCCGGCGTCACGAAGCGCTTGCGGATCTCGGTGATCGCCTCGACCTGGTCGACCGCGACGCCTTCGGCCGGGAAGTTGAACTGGAGGAGATCGCGCAGGTACACCGGCGGCAGGTCGCTGACCCCGCGCGAGAATTGCAGATAGCTGGAATAGCTGTCGGTCGCGACCGCGGTCTGGAGCAGATGCATCAGCTGCGCCGAATAGGCATGCGTCTCGCTGCCGCTGCGCTGACGGTAGAAACCGCCGATCGGCAAGGTCACGACGCTGGTGTCGAACGCCAGGTCATGCCGCAGCGTCGCGTTCAGATGGAGCGAGGCATAGCCCTCGCCGCTGATCTTCGCGGGCATGCCGGGGAACAGGTCGTTCACCAGCGCGCGGCTGAGACCCACCGCCTCGAAATTATAGCCGCCGCGGTAGGACGAGATGACCGCGATGCCCATTTTCGAGATGATCTTGAGCAGGCCCTCCTCGATCGCGGTGCGGTGGCGCGTGAGGCACTGATCGAGCGACAGGTCGCCGAACAGCCCGCGCGCCTGACGATCGGCGATCGACGCCTCCGCCAGATACGCGTTCACCGTCGTCGCGCCGACGCCGATCAGCACCGCGTAATAATGCGTGTCGAGGCATTCGGCCGACCGCACGTTGATCGACGCGTAGGAGCGCAGCCCCTTGCGCACGAGGTGCGTGTGCACCGCCGCCACGGCGAGCACGCCCGCGATCGCGACACGGTCTTCGGACACGGCTTCGTCGGTCAGGAACAGCTCGCTCTTGCCCTGGCGGACCGCCTGTTCGGCCTCGTTCCGGATTCGCTGGATCGCCGCGCGCAGCCGCTCCGGGCCACCGCCCGCGTCGAAGGTGCAATCGATCTCGGCGACGGCGGTGCCGAAATGCGTCTTCAGCTGATCCCATGCCGCGCAGGTCAGCACCGGTGATTCGAGCACCAGCACGCGCGTCCTCCGATCCTCGGTGTCGAGGATGTTGGCGAGGTTCCCGAACCGCGTCTTGAGCGACATGACGTGGCGCTCGCGAAGGGAGTCGATCGGCGGGTTGGTCACCTGGCTGAAATTCTGCCGGAAGAACTGGCTGATCAGACGCGGCTTGTCGGAGATGACCGCAAGCGGCGTATCGTCGCCCATCGATCCGATCGCTTCCTTGCCCGCCTCGACCATCGGCGACAGGATCAGCTCCATATCCTCCAGCGTCTGCCCCGCCGCGACCTGCCGCCGCGCCAGCTCGGCGCGGTCGTAGCGCATGACGGCATCGCTTGCGGGCAGGTCGTCGATCGTCAGGAACGCGCCGGTCATCGCGCCATAATCCGCCTCGCCCGCGATCCGGTCCTTCACCGCGCGGTCCTCCAGCACGATCCCTTCGTCGAGATCGACCGCGATCATCTGGCCCGGCCCCAGCCGACCTTTCGCGACGATCGTGCTTTCCGGCACGACGACCATGCCGCTTTCCGAACCGACGATCAGCAATCCGTCCGACGTCAGCGTGTAGCGCAGCGGCCGCAGCGCGTTGCGGTCCATCCCCGCGACCGCCCAGCGCCCGTCGGTCATCGCCAGCGCGGCGGGACCGTCCCAGGGCTCCATCACCGACGCGAGATAGCGGTACATGGCGGCATGGCTTTCGGGCGTGTCGCCGCGCTCGTCCAACGCCTCGGGGACGAGCATCAGTTTCGCGGTCGGCGCATCGCGGCCCGACCGGCAGATCGCCTCGAACACCGCATCGAGCGCGGCGGTATCCGACGCGCCCGCGGGGATCACCGGCTTGATGTCCTCCGAATTCTCGCCGAACGCCAGGCTCGCCATCCGGATCTCGTGGCTGAGCATCCAGTTCTTGTTGCCGCGGATCGTGTTGATCTCGCCGTTATGCGCGAGACAACGGAACGGCTGCGCCAGCCACCATTGCGGGAAGGTGTTGGTCGAATACCGCTGGTGGAAGATCGCGACCCGGCTCTCGAAGCGCTTGTCCTGCAGATCGGGGTAGAACAGCGACAGCGATTCGGCGAGGAACAGCCCCTTGTAGACGATCGACCGCGTGCTGAGCGAACAGACGTAGAAGCCCTGGATCTGCGCCGCGATCACGCGCTTTTCGATTCGCCGGCGGACGAGGTACAGATTCTTCTCGAACTCCGCGGCATCGACGTCGCCGGGCAGCGGCCCCGCGATCATGATCTGCTCGATCTCGGGCCGCGTCGCCTGCGCCTTCATCCCGATGACCGATACGTCGACGGGTACCTGCCGCCAGCCATAGATGCTGTACCCCGCCTCGATGATCGCGGATTCCACGATCGTCCGGCAACTCTCCTGCGCGCCGAGATCGGTGCGCGGCAGGAAGATCATGCCGACCGCCAGCCGGTTGGGCAGCACCTTGTGCCCCCCCGCGGCGATCGCATCGTCGAAGAAACGGATCGGCAGGTCGACGTGCAGCCCCGCGCCGTCGCCGGT
>CAXTVB010000298.1:2466-2992 GCA_964247555.1 uncultured Sphingomonas sp.
CTTGCCATCGGCATCGACCGCACCGCGATGCCACACCGCCTTCAGCGCATCGATCGCGGATTGCACGACTCGGCGCGACGCCACGCCATCGGTCGCGGCGACGAGACCGACACCGCAGGCGTCGGATTCGAACTCGGGCCGGTACATGCCTTCGGCGGCGAGGCGGTCGCGTTGGTCACTGGTCATCGATCGACTCAATCAATCGGAGGGCGGAAATACGCTCGAGTGCATAATCATAGTCGCCCAGCATCGCATGGGCTTGGAGCAACGCCGCGTTCAGAGCCGCTCGACGGTCACCCGGATCAAGCGGATATTCATGAATCAACCGGTTGCGTATCTCAGCGCGGATGGTCCAGACTTGGGCAGACGCAATCATTCGAAGTTCTTAAAGCCAGATCAAAAGTGCTCGGAAGGGCGGTGGCCGTTCACCGAGTTCAGCTGACCGATAGACCGCCGGGTACAGCGGTGAGTCATATGTTCATGCATTTGTTGAAAGCGCTGGATGAAGGCGTCCACGCTACGAAGC
>CAXTVB010000299.1:0-2954 GCA_964247555.1 uncultured Sphingomonas sp.
GCACGCCGGTGAAATCCTGCATCAGCACGCGCGCCGGGCGGTACTGGATCTCGCGGTCGGACTTGCGCTCCTTCTGCCAGTCGATGATCGCTTGGATATCCGCCTCGGTCACGGTCTTGCCGTCCTCGAAGCGGAGCATGTTCTCCAGCAGCACTTTCATCGAGAAGGGCAGGCGGCTGATGTCGCCATATTTCTCCGCGGCCTTCGCCAGGCTGAAATAGGTGTAGCTCTTGCCGCCGGCGTCGAGGGTGGTGCGGGCGTCGATCGTGTCCTGGCCGATGGCGGTCATGCGGGTCCTTCCCAGATGGTGCGGGTCTCGCGGGGGGCGCTCGGGGAAAGCGCCGCCGATAGGCTGCGCGGGCGCGTGCGGGACCGGCGAATGCGGTGTAAGGGCCGCGCCTTAGCAAGCGCGTGCTGGCGGGGGAAGGGCGGGGGACCTCTCACCCGTTGCTTCGCGTTATAGCCGGTAAGCGTGTGCGGGGCGGACGCGTGCCCCCCATAAGCGCATAATCAGGAGACGAATGATGCGACCGGCCTTCCCATCCCTGCTACTGGTCGGCCTGCCGGGTAGCGCGATCGCACAGACGCCGCCGCCGGCCAAGCCGATGGCGATGCCGCAGCCCGTCTGCACCGTACCGGCCGCGCTGCCCGCGGCTTATGCGTCTTTCGCGCATCCGGCCCCCGCGGCGCAGGGGAGTGGCGTGTTTCTTGGGCGGGCGGCGACGCTGGATCTGGGGCCGGGCACGCAGTTCGCCGTACCGCCCGGGCACACGCCCGCGGGCGGGACCTTCGGCGGCACGACCGGCTTCGACGTGACCGGTCCCGGAACCTACCGGATCGCGGTCGGCGCGGCGATCTGGGTCGATGTCGTACGAGGCGGCGCTTCGGTGAAATCCACCGCCCATGCGATGGGGCCGGCGTGCAGCGGCGTGCGCAAGACCGTCGGTTTCGTGCTGACGCCTGGGCATTATGGGCTGCAATTCTCGGGCAGCGACAAGCCGAGCGTCACGTTTCAGGTGGCGAAAATGCCCTAGAAATAAGCGGCCCGCCCCCTTCGTCATCCCCGCGAAAGCGGGGACCCAGCTCCTTCTAGCCCGCGCTAAGAACGAAGGAGCTGGGTCCCCGCTTTCGCGGGGATGACGAGGGGGCGTGGATGACGAACGGGGGCGGGATGACGAAGGCGGCTCTACCGCCCTACTGCGGTATATACGAACCCCGCCGCCTCGATCTGGTCGCGGCGGTACACGTTGCGCAGGTCGACCATCACCGGGGTCGCCATCGCCGCCGCCAGCCGGGGCAGGTCGAGCGCGCGGAACACGTCCCATTCGGTGACCAATACCACCGCGTCCGCCCCCGCCGCCGCATCATAGGCGTCGCGGGCGTAATGGATCGCGGGCATCAGCGCCCTCGCCGCATCCGCCCCTTCCGGATCGAAGGCGCGGACGGTGACGCCCGCATCCGCCAGCGCGGTCGCGATCGCGATCGAGGGGGCGTCGCGCATGTCGTCGGTGTTGGGCTTGAACGTCAGGCCCAGCAGCGCGACCGTCTTGCCGCGGTGATCGCCTTCACCCAGCGCCTTCAGCACCTTGCGGCCCATCGCGCGCTTGCGGCTGTCGTTCACCTTCACGACCGCCTCGACGATATGGACGGGCGAGTCGTAATCCTCCGCGGTCTTCAACAGCGCGAGCGTGTCCTTGGGAAAGCAGGATCCGCCATAGCCGGGGCCGGCATGGAGGAATTTCTTCCCGATCCGGTTGTCCAGCCCGATCCCGCGGCTGACGTCCTGCACGTCCGCGCCGACCGCCTCGCACAGGTCGGCGATCTCGTTGATGAAGGTGATCTTGGTCGCGAGGAACGCGTTGGCGGCATATTTGATCAACTCCGACGTCCGCCGCCCGGTGAAGACGATCGGGCTCTCGCCGAGATAGAGCGGGCGATAGACCTGCCGCATCACGTCCTTGGCATGCTCGTCCTCGGTGCCGATGACGATCCGGTCGGGCCGCTTGAAGTCGCCGATCGCGGCGCCTTCGCGCAGGAATTCGGGGTTGGAGACGACCGCGATGTCGATGTCGGGCCGGTGTTCGCGCAGGATCGCCTCTACCCGGTCGCCAGTGCCGACGGGGACGGTCGACTTCGTCACGACGACGGTCGGCCCGGTCAACGCAGCGGCGATCTCCTCGGTCGCGGCGAAGACATAGGACAGGTCCGCATGCCCGTCGCCGCGTCGCGACGGCGTGCCGACCGCGATGAAGATCGCGTCCGCACCCGCGACCGCACCGGCGAGATCGGTGGTGAAGGTCAGTCGCCCCGCCGCGACATTGGCGGCGACCAGCGCGTCGAGCCCGGGTTCGTAGATCGGCATCCGCCCCGCCATCAGCGCGGCGATCTTGCTCTCGTCCTTGTCGACGCAGCAGACGTCATGGCCGAAGTCGGAAAAGCATGCCCCCGACACGAGGCCGACATAGCCCGAACCGATCATCGTGATGCGCATCGCGTTCTCATCCGCCGTTGATGTTGGCGCGCGGCATAGCCGATGACGCGAAAATCGCCAGCCGGCTCTGGACGGATCGCGCAAACAATGATCGGGTGACGCGCGACAGAGTCGCCTCGAGACGACCGCGACCGAGAGGATGGATCGGAATGCAGCAATTGTCCGCGCAGGACGCGTCGTTCGTCTATCTGGAGACGCCGCATACGCCGATGCATATCGGGTCGGTCGGCATCTACGATCCCTCCACCGCGCCGGGCGGGTTCGTGCGGTTCAAGGACATATTGCAGTTCGTGCGCTCGCGGCTGGCGGGGGCGCGATCGTTCCGCCAGCGGCTGGTGCGCGTGCCGTTCGATCTCGACCATCCCTATTGGATCGAGGATCCGGAATTCGACCTGGAATTCCACGTCCACCATATCGCGCTGCCCAAGCCCGGCGACTGGCGGCAATTGTGCATCCAGGTCGC
>CAXTVB010000300.1:0-2932 GCA_964247555.1 uncultured Sphingomonas sp.
CGTCGGGGCCGATCATGTGGATGCCGACCACGCGGTCGGTCTCGCCGTCGCACACCATCTTGTACAGCGCGCGCTCGTCGCGGTTCGCCAGCACGTTCTTCATCGGGCGGAAGTCCGAGGAATAGACCTTCACCGATCCCAATTTCTGCCGCGCCTGCGCCTCGGTCATGCCGACGCCCGCGAGGGGTGGGTGGCTGAACACCGCGGAGGGGACGTTCTCGTAATCGACGCGGACGTCGCCGCCGCCGCCATACATGTTCTCCGCGAACGCCTGGCCTTCCCGAATGGCGATGGGGGTCAGCTGGATGCGGTTGGTCACGTCGCCGACCGCATAGATGCTGTCGCAGGTCGACTTGTTGTCCGCGTCGACCACGATGGCGCCGGCATCGTCCAGCGTCACGCCCGCGCTGTCGAGGCCCAGACCCTTGGTATTGGGGATGCGGCCGGTCGCGAACATCACCAGGTCGACGGTCACCGAGTCGTGCCCCGACATCGACACCGTGAAGCACCCATCCTCGGTCTTCTCGATCCCTTGGAAGCCCGCGTCGAACTTGAAGTCCAGCCCCTTCATCAGCGAAATCTGGAGCAGCCGGTCGCGGATCGACAGGTCGTAGCCGCGCAGGATGTCCTTGGTGCGGTTGATCAGCGTGACGTGCGCGCCGAACTGGTGGAAGATGCCCGCGAACTCGTTGGCGATATACCCGGCGCCCGCGATCAGGATGCGCTTGGGGATCGCGTCGAGGTGGAACGCCTCGTTCGAGGTGATACCGTGTTCGTGCCCCGGGCAGGACGGCACCTGCGGGTGCGCGCCGACCGCGATCAGGATGGTCTTGGCGGTCTTCGTCTCGCCGGTCGACAGCTGCACGCTGTTCGCCCCGGTGACGGTCGCACGGGTGTGGAGGATCTCCGCACCCGCATTCTCCAGCGTCTGGGTATAGGCCTGGTTGATCCGGTCGACCTCCTCCATCACGTTGTCGCGCAAGGTCTTCCAGTCGAAATCGCATTGCGCCGGCACGTTCCAGCCGAAGCGCTTCGCGTCCTTCAGGTCCTCCGCGAAATGCGCGCCGTAGACGAGCAGCTTCTTGGGCACGCAGCCACGAATGACGCAGGTCCCGCCGACGCGGTATTCCTCCGCCACCGCGACCTTCGCGCCGTGTGCCGCCGCCACCCGCGCCGCGCGCGTGCCGCCCGAGCCGGCGCCGATGACGAAGAGGTCGTAGTCGTATTCGGGCATATCGTGGCTCCAGCGATCAATCAGGCTGCGTTAACGGGGTTGGACGCGCATCGCTATGGGTGGCTAGCGCCGCCCCGCCCGCCGCATCGGCATCGCGTCGATCGTCTGCGTCAGCCCGGCGGCGGCGAACGGCTTGATCGTCCGGAACGCTTCGTTGCCGTCCTTGCCGATCAGGATCGCGGTGAAATGGTCGGCGGGGAGATGCCATCGGCGTCGCAGTGCTACCGCGGTGTCGGTCGCGCCGGACACGCGGTCGGCGACGATCTCGACGATCGTCACGTCGCGGTCTTCGCCCTCCTTGCGCCACGCCGTCAGCTCGCGCCGTTGCTTCGCGAACGACGGATCGGTCGCGGTCGGTGCGGCCAGGATCAGCACGCGGCGGTGGCGTTTCATCGCTGCGACCGAGGTCGAAGCAGGGGCGATCGCGGCAGGTGGGGCGGGGGGAAGCAACGTCGGCATGCCACCCCCAACGCCTCATCGCCGCGGTCTATCCCGCGATCAATCGAGTCCGGCGCGCTTGATCAAATCCGTCGTCGACGGATCGAAATCGCCGCCGCCCTTGGCGGCTTCCTTCGCCATCTCCTTGCCCAGCTCGACGCCGAACTGGTCGAAGGAGTTGATGTCGAGCAGCACGCCGTTCACGAACACCCGGTGTTCGTAGAAGGCGATCAGCGCGCCCAGCGTCCGCGGATCGAGCGTATCGAGCAGCAGCGTCGAGGACGGCCGGTCGCCCGAATAGCTGCGCGCCGGATCGTCCACCTGCTTGCCCTTCATCAGCGCCGCCCCTTGCGCGAACGCATTCAGCAGCAGCTGGCGGTGATGGTCGGCGTCGAGCATGTCGCCCTGTTCGATCACCGCCAGGAATTCGACGGGGACGAGATGCGTGCCTTGGTGAAGCAGCTGGAATACCGCATGCTGCGCCTCGGTGCCGACGCCGCCCCAGGTGATCGCCGCGGTCGGGCGGCCGACGGGTTGGCCTTCCTTGGTCACGCCCTTGCCGTTCGATTCCATCTCCAGCTGCTGGAGATAGCTCGGCAGCAGCCGAAGCCGTTCGTCATAGGCGAAGGGCGCGCGCGTCTCGGCGTGGCGGACCTGCGTGTAATACAGGTCGGCGAAGGCGGCGAGCGCGGGGGCGTTCTCGCCGAGCGCGGTCAGGCGGAAATGCCGGTCCATCTCGGCCGCGCCGTCGAGCAGTTCCTGGAAACAGTCCCATCCCAGCGCCAGCGCGGCGGGGAAGCCGATCGACGACCACAGCGAGTAACGCCCGCCGACGCCTTCGGAAAAGGGCAGGATGCGCGTCTCGTCCACGCCCCATTCCACCGCCTTGTCGGGCGAAGCGGTCAGCGCGATCGCCTTGCCATAGGGGTCCTCGACGCCGTTCGCGGTCATCCACTGGATCACCGAATTGGCGTTCAGCAGCGTCTCGGTCGTGGTGAAGGTCTTCGACGCGATGACCAGCAGCGTGGTGGCGGGGTCGAATTTCTCGAACACGTCTTCCAGCGCCATGCCGTCGACGTTGGAGACGATCGCGACCTCGTACCGATCGAAATCGCGGCCCAGCGCGTCGACCAGCAGATGCGGCCCAAGCGCCGAACCGCCGATGCCGACGTGCAGGATGTGCCGGACGGGGCCCAGCGCATCGGCCTCGATCGCGTCGATCAGGGCGCGCATGCGCGCGTGATATTGGGCGGCGCGCGC
>CAXTVB010000301.1:0-2930 GCA_964247555.1 uncultured Sphingomonas sp.
CGCTTGTGTCCCGCGTCGATGATCGCGGTGACGACGTCGATCCCCTTCGCCATCTCCTCCAGCGCGAAATCGATCAGCAGGATCGAGTTCTTCGCGACGATGCCGAGCAGCATCAGGATGCCGATGAACACCGGCAGAGAGAGCGGCTGCCCCGCGATCCACAATGCCAGCAGCCCGCCGAGCGGCGCCAGCACCAGCGACCCCATGTTGACGAACGGCGGCAGCGCACGGCGGTACAACAGGACCAGCACGGCGAAGACCAGGAATACGCCCGAGATCACCGCCATGACGAAGTTGACCAGCATTTCCTGCTGCCATTTCGACTGCCCCAGCTGCAGTTCGGCGACCCCGATCGGCAGGTCCTTCATCGCGGGCAGATCGTGGATCGCCTTGTCCGCGACGCCGCTGACGACGCCGGGCGACAGATCGGCGCCAAGCGTGATCTGGCGCTGCTGGTTGACCCGGTCGATCTTGGTCGGTCCCGATCCGAGCCCGATATCCGCGACCAGGCTGAGTGGCACCGCGCCCCCGGAGGCGGTCGCGACGGGCAGGTTCTGGATCGTCGACAGGCTGGTCCGCGCATTCTGGTCGAGCGCGACGCGGATCGGGATCTGGCGATCGGACAGCGAGAATTTCGCGCTGTTCTGATCGATGTCGCCCAGCGTCGCGATCCGGATCGCGTTGGACAGCGCATCAGTCGTGACACCCAGATTGGCGGCGAGGTCCATCCGCGGTTTCAGGACGATTTCGGGGCGCTGGAGATTGCCGGACACCCGCGGCGCGCTGACCATCGGCAGTTTCGACATCTGCGCGACGATCTTGTCCGCGGTCTGCTGCAACAGCACGGGGTCGTCGCCGCCCAGCGTGATGTTGACGTCGCGCGAGCCGGTGCCGAACCCGAATTGCGACCGGAACGACACCCGTGCGTCGGGAATGCCCGCCAGTTGCGGCGCCAGGTCGCGTTCGAACTGGGTGCTGGTCTTGTCGCGCTTGTCCTTCAGCGTCGCGGTCACGCGGCCCGAATTCACCGATCCGTTCTGGCCGGTGCGCGAATAGACCGAAGACACTTCGGGTTGCGCGCCCAGCAGAGCGGCGACGCGGCGCACGACGGCGTCGGTCTGCTCCAGCGTGGTGCCCGGCACCATGTCGATGGTCGCGGTCGAAGTGTCGCTGTCGCTCGCCGGCTGGAACGTCATCGGCAGCACGCCGAACATCGCGATCGTCGCTAGGAACGCGACCCCGCCCAGCGCGGTCACCCACAAACGGTGGTCCCACATCCGCGCCAGCATCCGTCGGCCGAACCCGCCCGCCGCCGTGCCGCCCGCACGGCCGCGCACCAGCGTCCAGCGGAGCGTTGCCATATACCCGTCCATCAGCCGCCCCTCGCCATGCTTGGCGGGGCCGGCGGCCTTCAGGAAATAGGCGGCGATCATCGGCGTGACCAAACGCGCGACCGCCAGGCTCATCAGCACCGACGCGACGACGGTCATGCCGAAATTCTTGAAGAACTGCCCCGACACGCCGGGCATCAGCGCGACCGGCAGGAACACCGCGACGATCGACATCGTCGTCGCCAGCACGGCAAGTCCGATCTCGTCGGCCGCGTCGATCGATGCCTGATAGGCGGATTTGCCCATGCGCATGTGGCGCACGATATTTTCGATCTCCACGATCGCATCGTCGACCAGCACGCCCGCGACCAGCGACAGCGCGAGCAACGTCATCTGGTTCAGCGTGAACCCCATCAGGTCCATGAACCAGAAGGTCGGGATCGCCGACAAGGGGATCGCCAGCGCGGAGATCGCGGTCGCGCGGAAGTCGCGCAGGAACAGGAACACGACGAGCACCGCCAGCACCGCGCCCTCGATCATCGCCTCGATCGCGCTGTGGTAATTCTCCTCCGTCCGCTTCACGCTGTTCTGGCGCAGCACGAAATGCACGCGCGGATTGCGCTTCTCCAGCGCGGTCAGCTTCTTGACCGCTTCGTTGTAGACGGAGACGTCCGACGCGCCCTTCGCGCGCTGGAAGTCGAAGCTGATGACCTGGCGCCCGTCGACCACCGCGCGGCTGCGCTGTTCGGCGAACAGGTCGCGGACCTGGCCGAGGTCGGACAGGCGCACGGTGCGGCTGCCGCCGACATTGATCTGCGTCTGGCCGAGATCGACCGCGTTGCGCGCATTGCCCAGCACGCGGACCGATTGTTCGGAACCCGCGATCTCCGCGCGACCACCCGCCGCGTTCAGGTTGACCGACCGCAGCTGCGCGTTGACCTGGCTGGCGGTGACGCCCTGCGCCTGGAGCTTCAGCGGATCGAGGATCACGCGGATCTCGCGGCTGACGCCGCCGTTGCGGTCGACCTCGGCCATGCCGGGAACCGACAGCAATTCCTTGGTGACGGTGTTGTCGATGTACCAGCTCAGCTGTTCGACCGTCATGTCGCTGGCGACCGCGGAATAGCTGGCGAGATCGTTGCCCGTCGTGTTCGCGCGGAACACCTGCGGTTCCAGGATGCCCTGCGGCAGGTTGCCCCGGATCTGCGAGATCGCATCGCGCACGTCATTGACCGCGCGGTCGATGGGCGTGCCGATCGTCAGCTGGACGACCGTCTGTGACTGCCCTTCCGTCACCGTCGAGCTGATCTCGTCGATGCCCTGCAACGACCGGACCGCGGCCTCGACCCGCTGCGTGACCTGCGTCTCAAGCTCGGTCGGCGCGGCGCCCGGCTGGCTGATGACGACGATGGCGACGGGGAAGTCGATATCGGGCTGATCGTTGACGCTCATCCCCATGAAGCTGACGATCCCCGCCAGCGTCAGCGCGACGAACAGCACGATCGGCGGCACCGGGTTGCGGATCGCCCAGGCGGAGATGTTGCGGAAATTCATGTCAGGACGCCTTCTGCACGACCGGCTTCACCTTCTGTCCCGGCG
>CAXTVB010000302.1:0-2913 GCA_964247555.1 uncultured Sphingomonas sp.
GGCACGGGGCCGGCCCGATGGCGCTGGTCTGGGCATCGGCCGCGGGGATGGTCGCGGCGGCGACGCTGCACACCGCGCGGTTCGTGCTGGTCAGTGCGCGGCTTCGCCGGCGAAGCTCAGTTCCAGCCGCTTCGAATTCGCCGGGACGTCCAGCTTCGCCGAATTGAAGTCGATCGATCCGCCCGCGGGCAGCGAGCGCTGCTGCGGCGTGATCGTCCAGCTAAAGACCAGCTTGCCCTGCGCATCGCGCAGTTCGGCGCGGATATCGGGCACGCGCTGCATCGCACCCGACGGATTCACCACCTGGCCGCTGACCGCGAACAGTTCGGACCCGTTCTCCAGCTGCCGGCGCTCGATCGGATTGTCCTTCAGCTTCAGCGGCGATTCGTCCGCGGCGATCGGCAACCCCAGCCGCCCCGCGATCCCCGGCGCGCCGAGCCAGAGGATCCCCGCGACCGCCGCCAGCATCAGCAGTCCGGCCGCGACCGCCAGATAGGTCCAGCGCCGCGCCATGTTGGGCCGCCCGCGAAAGGGCGGCTGCGTCGCGAAGCTGTCGTACGATGCCGATACCGGCTCGATATAGGGTTCGACGAACGCCGGCGTCGCGACGGGATCGGCAATGGTCTCGACGAACGCGGCGACGGGCGGCGGCGGCGATGCGGGTGCCCGGGGCGGCACCGGCGGCGGCACGGGATCGGGCGTGGGCGGGTCCTGGAACCAGCTGTGCCGGCAATTGGCGCAGCGCACCGTACGCCCCGTCGGCCCGATCGCGCTGTCGGGGACGAGATAGCGGGTGGTGCATTCGGGGCATTCGAGGATCATGCGGACGCTTCACTTGAGGTCGCCGGAACGCGTCCTTTACCGACGAATCTAAGCACGTAGCCGCATGTCGTGGCAAGCTTGAAGCGGCGCGACGATCCGTGCGAAAGCAGGGTCGTCCCTTCCGGACCAGAGAGGCCGCAGGCAACCTTAGCATGGCGAGCCCATCCGCATGACCAGCCCGGCCGCATGACGGACCCATTCGCATGACGAACATCGTGCAGTTCGAAAATGTGGGCCTGCGCTACGGCACGGGGGCGGAGACGCTGTCGGACGTCAGCTTCACGCTGGGCAGCGGCGCATTCTATTTCCTGACCGGGGCCAGCGGCGCCGGCAAGACGTCGTTGCTGAAGCTTCTGTATCTGGCGCAGCGGCCCAGCCGCGGGATCATCCGCCTGTTCGGCGAGGATGCCGTCATGCTGTCGCGCGCGCGGCTCCCCGGCTTCAGGCGACGGATCGGCGTGGTGTTCCAGGATTTCCGTCTGGTCCCGCATCTGTCCGCCCACGACAATATCGCGCTGCCCCTGCGTGTCGCGGGGGTGGCGGAGGCGGCCATCGAACAGCCGGTCCGCGAGATGCTGGCCTGGGTCGGCCTCGGCGAGCGCGCGAATGCGCGCCCCGCGACCCTGTCGGGCGGCGAGCAGCAGCGCGTCGCCATCGCCCGTGCGGTCATCGGCCGGCCCGAGATCCTGGTCGCGGACGAGCCCACGGGCAATGTCGATCCCGAAATGGCGGAGCGGCTGCTGCACCTGTTCGATTCGCTCAACAAGCTGGGCACGACGATCGTCGTCGCGACGCACGATCTGCATCTGCTCAGCCGCATTCCGGGTGCGCAGATGATGCGGCTCGACAAGGGGCGGCTGCTCGATCCGACCGGGTCGCTGCGCTACCCCCCGCCGCCGCGGCAGGCCTGAGCGGTGGCGCGGACAGCCGGCAGCGCGCGCGAGCGCCGCGTGCTCGACGAGGCAGGCGGCTTCGGGGCGATGACCTGGGTCATGGCGATCATGCTGTTCCTGACCATCCTCGCCGCCGCTCTGGGTCTTGCGACCGGGCATGCGACGCGACTGCTCGACCGGCAGCTGAGCGGGCGGCTGACGGTGCAGGTCGTGGTCGGCGATCCGGCGCGGCGTGACGCCGTGGCGGCACGCGCGCTTGGGACGCTGCGCCGGACCCCCGGCGTTGCCCGGGCGATACCGGTCCCCCGCGCCGAGCTGGAACGGCTGCTCGCCCCCTGGCTGGGCGGGGATGCGGCCGATCCCGCGCTGCCGGTGCCGGCGATGATCGATGTCGATCTCGCGGGCGACGGGGATGGCGGCAGGGTCGCCGGGGCGATGGCGGCAATCGACCCCGCGATCCGGGTCGACCGGCACGAGGCGTGGATGTCCCCGGTCAGCGGCTTCATGACGACGATGACGCTGCTCGCCGCCGCGCTCGTCCTGCTGATGGCGGTGGCGACGGGGGCGGTCGTGCTGCTCGCTGCGCGGGCCGGGCTGGAAACGCACCGCGAGACGATATCCGTCATGCACATGCTGGGTTCGACCGACGTCCAGGTCGCGCGACTGTTCCAGCGGCGGATCGCGCTGGATGCCGCGATCGGCGGCGCGATCGGCGGGGTCGCGGCGCTGGCGGTGATCCTGTTCCTTGGGCTGCGGCTGCGGTCGCTCGGGTCCGAATTGCTGGGCGGGGTGACGCTCGCGCCGGGCGACTGGGTGCTGCTCGCCGCTTTGCCGCTCGCCTTCGTCCTGCTGGCGATGCTGGCGGCGCGGTTCGCGGTCCTTGCCGCGTTGAAGCGCGTCCTGTGATCGCCCGGCTGCTCGCCATCCTGGCGATCGCCTGGGCGTTCGGCTTCGTCGTGTTCATGCTGGCGATGCCGGGCCCGTTGGAGGGATCGACCACCGATGCGATCGTCGTGCCGACCGGCGCGGCGGGCCGGATCGACCGCGGCATCGACCTGATGCGCCGGCACCAGGCGAAGCGCATGCTGGTGACCGGGGTCGCGCCCGGGGTCGATGCCGCGGTGCTGGCGAAGGAATATCGCGCGCCGGCCGCGCTCTTCAAATGCTGCATCGACCTGGGGGGGGAGGCGGTGGATAC
>CAXTVB010000303.1:0-2892 GCA_964247555.1 uncultured Sphingomonas sp.
CGGTGAACCCGGCGACGGTCGTGCTGTACCGCGAGATCCCCGGTTATGTGCGCTTCGACGCGCGCGCCAGCTACGACGTGACGAAGAACGTGACCTTCAGCGTCAACGCGCAGAACCTGACCGACAAGGCGTATTTCAGCTCGGCCTATGCCAGCCATTATGCGACGATCGCGGCGGGGCGGACGGTGTTCGGGACGGTCGGGGTGAAGTTTTGATCGAGGCTGATGTTCAATCCTCCCCGGGACGGGGAGGGGGACCGTCCGAAGGACGGTGGAGGGGGTTTGCCGCGATCGATCCGCCCGACGCAAACCCCCTCCACCCCGCATCTACGATGCGCGGTCCCCCTCCCCGTCCCGGGGAGGAATGGGTTGGGACTCTCCATACCGCCGCCCTCGAAGGCCACCCGGAAGCCCAGGCCCTCTACGCGCAGGTCCTCCTCGACGGCACGGCAACCGCAGCCGACCCCCGCGCCGCGCTCGGCTGGTTCGTGAAGGCCGCGGCGCAGCAGCACGTCATGGCGCTCAACATGGTCGGCCGCTGCTACGATCTCGGCTGGGGCACCCCGCCCGACAAGCACCGCGCCGCCGAATGCTACCGCGTCGCCGCCGAACGCGGGCTGGATGCCGCGATGTACAATTATGCGACGCTGCTCGCGCTTGGCGAAGGCGTCGCCGAGGACAAGGCTGCAGCGCTTGCCTGGCTGGAACGCGCGGTCGCGGCGGGCGAGGGCGTGCAGCGCGCGAAGGCGCTGAACTTCATCGGCAGCTTCGCCGAGGATGGGTGGGCCGGCCCGGTCGACCTCGCCAAGGCCGCGGCCTGCTATGCCGAGGCCGCGGAGGGCGGCGATTTCCGCGGATGCTTCAATCATGCCCGGATGCTGGGCGAAGCGGGCCGCGCGGCCGACGCCATCCCCTGGCTGCGCGAGGCGGGGGCGCACGGGAATGCGCGGTTCATCGCGCAGGTCGAAACGTGGCTGGCGGCATCGTCGATCCCCGGTTTCGCCGTCGAGGGACGGGCGGCGCTCCGCGACGGCATCGATCGATGCTGATCGCGGTCCCCGATGTCCTCGACGCGGCGGGCGTGGCGCGCGTGCGTGCCATCGTCGATGCGGGCGACTGGATCGACGGGAACGCCACCTCCGGCACCGGCTCCGCGCTCGCCAAGCGCAACGAACAATTGCCGGAGGACTCTCCTGCGGCGCGCGAGGCGGGGGCCCTGGTCCTCGACGCGCTCGCGGCATCGCCGTTGTTCGTCGCCGCAGCGTTGCCGCTGAAGGTCTTCCCGCCGCTGTTCAATCGCTACGCCGGTGGACAGGCGTTCGGCGCGCATGTCGACACCGCGATCCGGATCCGCCGCGGCAGCGATTTCCGGATCCGCAGCGATCTGTCCGCGACGCTGTTCCTGGAGGATCCCGATGCCTATGACGGCGGCGAACTGGTAATCGAGGACCGGTTCGGCCCGCAGACGGTGAAGCTGCCCGCCGGCCATCTCGCGCTCTATCCCGCGTCCAGCCTGCATCACGTGACGCCCGTCACGCACGGCACGCGGGTCGCGTCCTTCTTCTGGGTGCAGTCGATGGTCCGCGACGACGGCGAACGCGCGATCCTGTTCGAGCTGGACGGCGCGGTGCAGGCGGTCGCGGCGGCGCAGGGGCAGGGCGACGACGCGGTCGTGCGGCTGACCGGCGTCTATCACAACCTCCTCCGCCGCTGGGCGGACGTGTAAGGAACGACATGAGCAATTTGGCGATGCGCCGCGCCTGGTTCCAGGTGCACAAATGGATCGGGCTGATCCTCGCGATCCTCATCATCCCGCTATCGCTCAGCGGCGCGGCCTTGGTCTGGCACGACGCGATCGACCGCGCGCTGAACCCCGCGCGCTATGCGGTGTCGGGCGATACGCTGCTCGCGCCCGATGCGTATGTCGGCGCGGCGCGCGCGGTGCTGGCGCCCGGCGATCGCATCGCGACGCTGATCCTGCCCGACGGCCCCGGCCCGGTGATGGTCGCCGCGACCGCCGCCGGCGCGAAGCCGCGCCCGGGGCCGCCGCTGCGGACGATGGTCTATCTCGACCCGCCGACCGCGCGCGTGCTGGACAAGGCGTCGAGCGATGCGGGCATCATGCGCACCGTGCACGTGCTGCACGGCAGCCTGCTGGTGCCCGGTGTCGGTCGGACGATCGTCGGCTGGATCGGCGTCGCGCTGGCGGTGTCGTGCTTTACCGGGCTGTGGCTGTGGTGGCCCACCGTCGGGCGCTGGACGCGGGGCCTGCGCTGGCGGCGGCATCGCAACACCGACACCAACCTGCACCATCTGTTCGGTTTCTGGATCGCGTTGCCCTTGTTCATGCTGTCGCTGACGGGGGCGTGGATCGCCTTCCCGGCGTTCTTCGCCGCACTGGTCGGGCAGTCGAGCCCGCGCGGCGGAATGGACCGCCGGATGCAGGCGAGCGCGCTACCCGTGGCAGCCCCGGCGGAACCCCTCGCCGTCGTCGTCGCGCGGGCCAGCGCCGTCGCACCCGGCGAACTGCGCAGCATCGGCTGGCCGACCGACAAGAGCCCCGACTGGACCGTCGCGCTGGCGAACGGCGGGAAGCCCGCCGTGCAGGTCAAGGTCGCGGACGATACCGGCACCGCGGTCGCGGCACCCGCCCGCGCCGGCGGGGGCGTCGCGCTGCTGGTCCGCAGGCTGCACGACGGCACCGGCATGGGTCCGGTGTGGCAGGCGATGATCTTCCTCGGCGGCATTCTGCCCGCGGTACTGGCGGTGACCGGCATCATCATGTGGTGGCGCGCCCGCGGCTGGCGCGCCGCGGTGGCGGCGCGGCGGGCGGGGTAGGGGTGGCGGGGGGGATCGTGAAGCCCCTCCCGCCCCCCCCCCGCCACCCCGGCGA
>CAXTVB010000304.1:0-2879 GCA_964247555.1 uncultured Sphingomonas sp.
GATCTTCATGTCGGTGTTCGACGTGCACATCAACCGCACGCCGATCGCGGGGACGGTCCGCCAGGTCGTCTATATCTCGGGCAAGTTCCTGAATGCCGATCTCGACAAGGCGTCGGACGAGAACGAGCGCCAGCATATCGTCGTCGAGGGGCGCGACGGCCGCAAGATCGGGTTCACGCAGATCGCGGGCCTGGTCGCGCGACGCATCGTCGGGTTTGTGAAGCCGGGGGACATGGTCGCGGGCGGTCAGCGAATCGGTCTGATCCGGTTCGGCAGCCGGCTCGACGTGTTCCTGCCCGACGATGTGACGCCGCAGGTGGCGCTCGGCCAGCGATCGATCGCGGGCGAGACGGTGATCGGCCGGGTCGGCGGCGCACCGGTGCGCGGCGTCGCGCAGTAGACGACTCTCGATGATCGAGCCCCGCCTGCGCCGACTGCCGCGCCTGCGCCGTCCGACCCGCGGGCTGCCGCTCCGCGCGGTCGCGCCCAATGCGGTCACCGCGCTGGCGCTGTGTTCGGGGCTGAGCGGGGTGCGCTTCGCGATCGGCGGAGAGTGGCAGCTCGCGGTCGCCATGGTCATGGTCGCGGGCGTGCTGGACGGGATCGACGGGCGGATCGCGCGACTGCTGCATGGCGAGAGCCGGTTCGGCGCCGAACTCGACTCGCTGTCCGACGCGATCTCGTTCGGGGTCGCGCCCGCGCTGATTCTCTATCTGTGGTCGCTGGCGACTCTGCCGCGTTTCGGCTGGACCTGCGCGCTGATCTTCGCGGTGTTCTGCGCGCTACGGCTGGCGCGGTTCAATGCGAAGATCGACGAGACCGAACAGCCCCATAAGTCCGCCGGCTTCCTGACGGGCGTACCGGCACCGGCGGGTGCGGCGCTTGCCCTGCTACCGATGTTGCTTTGGTTCTGGACCGACGAACCTCTGTTCGCCTCGCCCTATCTCGTCGCGCCATGGGTCGCGACGATCGCGCTGCTCATGGTGTCCAGTATCGCGACCTATTCGTGGAGCTCGGTGCGGCTACGACGGAATATCAGGTTCGAAGCGCTCGCGCTCGTGGTGCTGCTGGGGGCAGCCTTGGTGTCCGCGCCCTGGAACACGCTGGGCATCCTGACTACTTCGTATCTCGTGTCGATCCCGTTCAGCGCCTTCCAATATGCGCGGATCAGGCGGCGGCGCGCAGGTGCCGGATCGGGGCGGGGATCGGCGCCGACGCCCAGCGCCTGACGGCGATCCGACGTTCGGCATGGACGAGCGACGACAAAGGCGCGAACGCGGTCTCGGGGTGGCCAGCCGCCAATCGGAGGATTCGACGCCATTGTGGCGCAACGGTCGCCGCCATCACCACCGCGGCCGTCGTGAATGCGCCCGAGAAAACCATAATGCTGATAACCGTGTGCATGCTCGCCTCCCGTCAGCTTCGCCAACGTACCTCAATCATTAACCACAACACCCGACGCGATGCTCTGTTCCATCACCACGGCTTGACGCGCGATGAACGGCACCGAATTTGCGGCGAAAGTCGCTTGAAGCACGTTACGAGCCCTGTATGTTCCCTTATCGTTCTACCTGTCAAGCGCCGATGTTTCGCCGCCGCAGACGATATTCACGAGCATTGCGTTTTGCGCCGGTCATCGGTATGGCGCGCCCCTCAACCCCGCATGGGAAGCATCATAGCCCGGTGCGTGCGGCCACGGTTCCCGTGGCCAAGCGTCATCCGCTTCCCAGAGGCATAACCGGAAGGATCTATCCCTATGGCGGCACCTGTCGTCTCCATGCAGCAGCTCATCGAAACGGGCGCGCACTTCGGCCACCAGACGCATCGGTGGAACCCCAAGATGAAGCCGTATATCTTCGGCGATCGTAACGGCGTCCACATTCTCGACCTGTCGCAGACCGTGCCGCTGTTCGCGCGCGCGCTCGAATTCGTCAGCCAGTCGGTCGCCGGTGGCGGCAAGGTCCTGTTCGTCGGCACCAAGCGCCAGGCGCAGGAGCCCGTCGCGGACGCGGCGCGGCGTTCGGGCCAGCATTTCGTCAACCATCGCTGGCTGGGCGGCATGCTCACCAACTGGAAGACGATCAGCAATTCGATCAAGCGCATGAAGACGCTCGAGGAAATGCTGTCGGGCGACACCGTCGGTCTGACCAAGAAGGAAGTGCTTCAGCTGACGCGCGAGCGCGACAAGCTGGAACTGAGCCTGGGCGGCATCCGCGACATGGGCGGCGTGCCCGATGTCATGTTCGTGATCGACGCGAACAAGGAAGAGCTGGCGATCAAGGAAGCGAACACGCTCGGCATCCCGGTCGTCGCGATCCTGGATTCGAACGTCTCGCCCGACGGCATCGCGTTCCCGGTTCCCGCGAACGACGACGCCAGCCGCGCGCTGCGCCTGTACTGCGAGGCGATCGCGATCGCCGCGACGCGTGGCGGCCAGGAGCAGCAGCGCCGCAGTGGTGCCGAGATCGGCGCGATGGACGCCCCCCCGAGCGAGGAAGCGATCCCCGCCGAACCGGTGGCCGAAGCCAGTGCGGACACGACCGAGGTCGCCGCGAATGCGGACATCGCGGCCGAGTTCGCCGCCGAAGGCGAGCGCCAGATCGACGCCTGATCCTGTCGCATGACCGTCATGCGGGCGGGGTAGGGCGCGATGCCTTACCTCGCCCGCAATCACATTCAGAACTGAAGGATAGAAACATGGCCGATATCACGGCAGCGATGGTCAAGGACCTGCGCGAGAAGAGCGGCGCGGGCATGATGGATTGCAAGAAGGCGTTGAACGAGACGAGTGGCGACATGGACGCGGCGATGGACTGGCTGCGCACCAAGGGCCTCGCCGCCGCCGCCAAGAAGTCGAGCCGCACCGCGGCCGAGGGTCT
>CAXTVB010000305.1:0-2857 GCA_964247555.1 uncultured Sphingomonas sp.
CCGCTTCGGCGATTCGACGCGGGCCCGTGTGGGCGACTGGGTGCTGGCGATCGGCAACCCCTTCGGGCTCGGCTCGACGGTCACCGCAGGCATCGTGTCCGCGCTGCACCGCGTCGCGGGTGGTGGTCCCTATGACCGGTTCATCCAGACCGACGCGGCGATCAACCAGGGCAATTCGGGTGGCCCGATGTTCAACCTGTCGGGCGACGTGATCGGGATCAACTCGCAGATCCTGGGCAATGCGAGCGGCGGCAATATCGGCATCGGCTTCGCGATTCCCGCAGAAGATGCACGGCCCATCATCGACACCCTGATGAAGGGCAATTCGGTCAAGCGCGGGTATCTGGGCGTCGGCATCCAGCCGATCACCGATGATATCGCCGCAGCGGCCGGCCTGCCCAAGGATCGGGGCGAGATCATCAGTCGCGTCGAACCCGGCGAAGCGGCGGCGAAGGCCGGCGTGCGGGTCGGCGACGTCATCGTTGCGGTGAACGGCAAGCCGGTCACGCCGGAGAACTCGCTCAGCCGTCTGGTTGCGGATGTGCCCCCGGGCCAGATCGCGCGGCTCGACGTCCTTCGCAACAATGCGCCGTCGACGCTGAACGTGACGGTGGGCACCCGGCCGACCGACGATCAGCTTGCGGTGCTGAACGGCGGCGGCGACGATGCGCTGCCGGACGATGACGGCAACGGCGCGCCGACCGCACCGGCGACCAATCCGCTGGGGCTGAACGTCGTGCCGCTGACGCCGGCGATCGCTCGCCAGGTCGGTGTCGATGCCAGCGTGACCGGCGTCGTCGTCGCTTCGGTCGATCCGTCGAGCGACGCGGCGCAGAAGCTGCAGCGTGCCGACGTGATCGTGTCGATCAACGGCCGGCCGGTGCGTACCGCGGCCGATCTGGTCGCCGGTGCGGCGGCAGCGAAGGCAGCGGGGCGCGACCAAGTACTGTTGCTGGTCCAGCGCGGCAAGAATGGCGGTGGGTTCATTCCGGTCAAGATCCGGAAGTAACGCCGCGCACCGATCCGAAAGCGCCGTCGTTCCGAGGGGAACGGCGGCCCTTTTCGTTATCTCTTCACCAGCCCGATCTCCACCAGCCGCTCGTGCAGATAGTCGTGCGCGGTGATCGGCGTCGGGTAGCGGTCCGGGTTCGCCACCGTCATGCAGCCCGGCAGCGTCTGGATCAGGAAATCGGGCGCGGGGTGCAGGAAGAACGGCATCGAATAGCGCGAATGGCCGCGGCGTTCGGGCGGCGGGTTGACGACGCGGTGCGTCGTCGACGGCAGGACATTGTTGGTCAGCCGTTGCAGCATGTCGCCGACGTTGACGACCATAGCCCCCTCGGGCGGCTTGATCGACAGCCAGCGCCCGGACTGCCGGTCGAGCAGTTCGAGGCCCGCCTCCTCCGCCCCGAGCAGCAGCGTGATCAGGTTGATGTCCTCGTGCGCGCCGGCCCGAACACCTTCCGCATCTGCAGGGATCGGCGGGTAATGGAGGAGGCGAAGCACGGAATTGCCGTCCTTCACCGCCGGATCGAACCAATCGGGCGCAAGCTTCAAATGCCGGGCGATCGCGGACAATAGCCGGTCGCCCGCCGCGTCGAACGCCGCGAACAATTCGACGAAGGTATCGCGGAATCCGGCGGGGTCGGTGGGCCAGATGTTCGGCGCCATCTGCCCGGCGAAGCGATGCCCCGTCGCCAGCTCGCGACCGACATGCCAGAATTCCTTGAGATCGACGGCGCTTGCGCCCTTGGCGATCTCCGTCTTGAACGGGGTGTAGCCGCGCGCGCCGCCGCCGCCCTCGACGAAATAGCCGCGCTTTTCCGCATCCGGCCGGTCGAACAGCGCGCGGGTCTGGTCCCAGGCCCGCGAGATCAGGTCGGCGGGCACGCCGTGATCGGCGACGATCGCGAAGCCGAAGCGTTCGAACGATCCGCCGAACGCGGTCGCAAACCCTTCCGGATCCTGCGCCTGATCGGCCAGGCTGAGGGTTGGCACTTGGGCGGCGGGGGTGTCGAGCATGGTCAAATCCGTCCCGGTGAATGAAGGCCACGACCATAACCTGTTGCGATCCGACCGAACAGCCGCGTGTTCGCAGGTGACGCGCCGGCCCCGATGCGGCTATGACGCACCGCACCATGACCGATACAGCCCTTCACGAACCGGCAACGCACGCCGCACCGGTGCAGCGCGGGGCGCCGATCGGCTTCGTCGAATTCGTCGCGCTCGTCGCGTCGCTGATGGCACTCGGCGCGATCGGCACCGACGCGATGCTGCCCGCCTTGCCGGCGATCGGCGATTCGCTCCACGTACCCGGCGCCAATGCGCGCCAGTTCGTCATCACCGCCTTCGTCATCGGGTTCGGGATCGCGCAGCTGATTCACGGTCCGCTGGCCGACCGTTTCGGGCGGCGGCGGATATTGCTGACGTCGCTCGCCTGCTATGCGGTCGCCAATATCGCCGCGGCGTCGGCGGGCAGCTTCGTGCTGCTGCTGGTCGCCCGAACCCTGGGCGGTGCGGCCATCGCGGCGACGCGGGTTGCGACGGTCGCGATGGTGCGCGATTGCTATGTCGGACGCGCCATGGCGCGGGTCATGTCGATCGCGTTCATCGTCTTCATGATCGTCCCCGTGCTGGCCCCGACCTTCGGCGCGACGGTGCTGCTGTTCGCCAATTGGCGGGGCATCTTCTGGGCGATCGCCGCTTTGTCGGTCGGCGTGTTCTGCTGGTTCGGCAAGCGGATGCCGGAGACGCTGGCGCCGTACGACCGCCTGCCGATCTCCGTCCAGCGCATCTATCACGGCTGGCGCACCGCGCTGACCGACCGGATGTCGATCGGCTACACGCTGGCCACGAC
>CAXTVB010000306.1:0-2833 GCA_964247555.1 uncultured Sphingomonas sp.
CCCCACGCCGACGCGCAGATTGGTGACCGGGTGCGCGTCCAGTTCGGCCTCGGCGCCGTAGCCCTTGCCCTTGTTGGCGTTGAACAGCACGCCGTTGCCATTCGCGTCGTTGCCGTTCAACTGGATGTTGTCGACGACATAATAGAAACCCGACGCGTTGAAGTGGATGCGCCCGTCCCAGAACGCGGTCTTCACGCCCGTTTCGTAGCTGGTGTTCGTTTCGGAATCGGCGGTCGTGTACGCAGTGGCGAAGACCGCCGAGCGGCCCTGGATCGTCGGCCCGCGGAACCCGCGCGCCACGCGGGCATAGACGCTGGCCTCGGGCGAGAGCTTGTACAGCAGGCTGCCGTCGAAGCTCGGCTTGGTGTCCGACAGGCGGCAATATTGCGCAGTGCCGCAGGCGTAGGACGAAGCGGGCGCGGTGACCGGCACCGCCAGATTGACGAAATTGGGATGCAGGACCAGGCTCGTGCGCTTCGTGTCGTTGGTCACGCGCACGCCGCCAGTCACCGTCAGCTTATTGGTCAGGTCGTAACTGGCCTGCGCGAAGCCGGCATAGGACGTGTTGATGTCGTGCAGCAGCACGAAATTGTTCGGGTTGGGCGGGGTCCCCAGCACGTTGCTCGTCAGAAAGAAGCTGCGCTGGTCGAATTCGGTATTGTCGCGCTGGTCGAAATAGATGCCGCCCAGCTGCCATTTGAACGGCCCGGTATCGGGGCTGGCCAGGCGGACCTCCTGCGTCCACTGGTCCAGATAGCGCAGACGGCCCTGCGATTCACCGCAGCCGACCGCGCAGTAATTGGCGGCGGTGCCGCCGAAATTGGCCGCCGCGCCGCCATCGGTATCGCCGCGGCTATAGCCCGATGCATGTTCCCATGCGGTGATCGAGGTCAGCGTCGCGCCGCCGAAATCATACGCCGCCTTCACCGACACGCCGTGCGTCTTGTAGGCCTGCGGATTGTTCTGCGCCTCGTCATAGGCGACGACGGTGCGATCGAACGACGCCGGCACCGCGTTCGTGCCCGGCACGATCGATCCGCGATAGAAGATCGAGGCGAAGCCGTCATAGTCGCGGTAATGGCCAGCCACCCGCACGCTGAACGCGTCGCTCGGCCTGGCGAGGACCTGCAAGCGGATGTCGCGTTCGTCGAAGCCGTTCAGCACGTTGTGGCCGCCGACCGTGCCGTCGTCGGAGGGCCCCGTATACGTGTTGCTGATCCAGTTGTCGCGGTGCTGGTACAGCCCCGACAGGCGGAAGCTGATGGTGCCGTCCTTGGTCAGCGGCCCGCCGATGCCGACATCGGCATTGACGCTGTTGAAGCGGCCATAGCTGACCGAACCCTGTCCGGCCCAGGTCTCGCTCGGCTGCGCGCTGTCGAACTTGACGATGCCCGCGGTCGTGTTGCGGCCGAACAGCGACCCCTGCGGACCCTTCAGCACTTCGACGTCGGACACGTCGAACACCGGGTTCGATTTCAGGATGACGTGTTCCTCGACGACGTCGTCCTGGATGATCTCCACCGGCTGCGATGCGCCGAGGTAGAAATCGATATTGCCGAGCCCGCGGATGTAGAAGCGCGGGAAGATGCGGCCGGTCGAACTTTCGACATACAGGCTCGGCACCTTGCCCGACAGCGACAGCAGCGTGTCACCGCCCGCCGCGACATAATCGTGCAGCGTCTCCGACCGGATGACCGATACCGCGACCGGGACGGTCAGCGTATCCTCGTTGCGGCGCTGCGCGGTCACGATGATGGTGTTGCTGTCGTCGACCTGGTCGGCGGCGGGCGCGGTGCTGGCGGGTTGCGTCTGCGCGGCCGCCGGCATGATGGCGAACATGGCGATGCCTGCGAGCAGCGACGCTGCCAGCCTGGAACTATTCATTTGGTCGGTCCCCCTAGAATCGTGTCGCGCCATCCGGTTACGGACATGCGCGACACGGCTCTATTGGCCGTAACTTATGACGACTTTGTGGCAGTAGCGGCCTATTCGGCGATATCGGCCGGCAGCGTACGGACCAGCGCGTCCAGCTGCGTCAGCTGCTCGTCCCATCCGCTGGTGCTTCCCGACGCGATCGCTTCGTCGAGCGCCTCCTTCGACGGGAACAGGTCGCGCACCACGACGAGGGTCGCGCCGTCCTGATCCTCGAACGTCACCGTGGTCACCGCGCCTTCGTCCTCGCCCTCGTCATTGGTCCAGACGATGCGGGAGGACGGGACCACTTCGATATATTTGCCGAAGAACGACATCGGCTGGTCCGACGAGGGATGGCCCATCACGAGGCGATACGTGCCTCCGGTACGGACATCGGCTTCGTAGGAGATCAGCGTCACGCAAAAGGATCGGGGCGCCCACCACCGCGCGAACAATTCGGGCCTCGCCCATGCTTCGTACACCAGTCGCGCCGGACCCTTCACGATCCGCGTGACCACCAGTTCCCGATCCGAACCCCGTTCCACCGTCGTCATGGGCTCGAGATTGCTATTGCTGTCCTGCATCGACCTTCTCCTTGTTGATCAACTCTTCGACGATGGCGTCCAGGTCGTTGAACCGTGCGTCCCACACCTGCCGATAGTCTTCGATCCACGTCGCTTCGGCATCCAGCTTGCGCGCGCCGAGCCGGCACGTCCGCACGCGCCCGACCTTCTGCGTGGCGACCAGCCCCGCCCGTTCCAGGACATCGACATGCTTCTTCATGCCCGTCAGGGTCATGTGGAACATGTCGGCGAGGCTCGTGATCGAGGCATCGGTGCGTTTCAGGTGGTCCAGGATGCCGCGACGCGTCCCGTCCGCCAGCGCGGCGAAGGAGGCATCGAGACGTACGGGCAAACAC
>CAXTVB010000307.1:0-2829 GCA_964247555.1 uncultured Sphingomonas sp.
CGGCAGCGCCATCCCGTCCACTTCCGCGACGTTCCAGCCGGTGAACAGCAACCGCCGCGAGGTCGGGTTGTGGCGGATGGCCTCGACCAGCGCCGCGATCTGGTTGATGCCCGGACCGCGGCGGAACAACCCGTCGCCGGCAGATTCGTACGTATCCCAGTCCACCCATTGCTTGCCGTAGACCGGTCCGAGACCGCCCCACGCCGCGGCGAAATCGTCGTCCGCCAGGATCCGCGCCTCGAACGCGTCGCGGTCGATCGTGTCGCCGGTCGCACGGCGATAGCGATCGAGCGGCCAGTCGGTCCAGATATGGACCTTCTGCCGAACGAGGTCGCGGATGTTGGTGTCGCCGGTCAGGAACCACAGCATCTCCCGCGCTGCGGTCTTCCACGCCACGCGCTTCGTCGTCAGCAAGGGGACGCGGTCCTCCGACAGGTCGAAGCGCATCGTCGGCCCGAACAGCGAGCGCGTGCCGACGCCCGTACGGTCGCGGCGTTCGTCGCCGTGATCCCACACGTCGCGCAGCAGCGACAGATATTGATGCTCGAAATGCGCCGGCTCGGTCATCCGCCACCGGTAGAACGCCCCGCGCGAGTCGGCTAGCCGGGGCCGGCGAAGCCGCCGAAATGACGCCGCTTCGTCGTGCATCAGCGGCGCGGTGCCGACACGCTCGGCCATGTCGTCCGGCCTCGATCCTGTCGCGCACGCTGGTGCCGCGTTGTTGGCGGGGATCGTCGATCCGCGGCGGGAGATCGCGGCGATCGGATATTATGGTCCGGAATGGCGGCATCTCGGCGGACGACATGTCGTCGGTGCGCCGAGCCGGCTGACGCTGCCGATCCGGCTGATCGTCGCCGATGCCCTGGCGTTCGGCGCGGCGAGCGTCGTCATGGCCCACGGCCATCCCAGCGGCGATCCGACGCCGAGCATGACGGACATCGCCTATACCAGGGTGCTCGCGCGGACGCTGGCGGCGATCGACGTGCGGCTGGCCGACCATCTGATCGCGGGTCCGGACGGTGCGACCGGATTGCGCGCGCTCGGCCTGCTTTGAGGGGGTTAACCGGTCCATAACGGCTCGCCCCTATGCCCGGCATCGGACCACGGGGTCCTGGGCGCGGACGCGATGTACAGACAGTCAATGCTGGTCGTGTTCGGGCTGATATTCAGCACGTCCTGCGTACCGCAGCCGGGTGGCCTGTCCGGATCGCGGATCAGCCAGCCGATCGCCGATGCGCAGCCGCTGCTCCGCAAGCTCGACCTGACCGTTCCGATCGACGACGCCGCGCCACCAACCGCCGCCGCCCTGGCGTTCGCGCGCGACTCCTCGGCCGGCGCGCCGCCCTTCCTGGCGGCGATGCGCAGCGAAGACGATGCCCGCCGCGCGACCGACTGCCTGACCCAGGCCATCTATTACGAGGCAAGGTCCGAACCCCTGGACGGGCAACGCGCCGTCGCGCAGGTGGTGCTGAACCGGGTCCGCGACCGCGCCTTCCCGCACAGTGTCTGCGGCGTCGTCTATCAGGGATCGGAACGCCGGACCGGATGCCAATTCTCGTTCACCTGCGACGGTTCGATGAACCATCCGCTGCAGCCGACGGCATGGGACCGCGCGCGGCTGGTCGCGCAGGCGGCACTGGCGGGAAGCGTGTACGCGCCGATCGGTTCGGCGACGCACTACCACGCGAATTACGTCCTGCCCTGGTGGGCATCCAGCCTGACCCGGATCGGTGCGGTCGGCTCGCACATCTTCTACCGCTGGCGCGGCGCACTGGAGAAGGCGCTGGCGTTCCGGCAGGCTTATAGCGGCAGCGAACCCGGCGTCGCCGCCGCCACCGCCATCGTCGCGTCGTCCGGTGCCGGCAATGGCGGCGTCCTGATCCATTATGCCGGTGGCGATACCGGCGGTGGCGGCGCAGCGTCGAACCCGATCGCCGCCCTGGCGACCGAGGGCAGCGTGAATATCCACCGCGGTCCGGCGCCGGCAGGCGCGTTCGGTGCCATGCCGCGAAGGGTGTCGGCGGCGGGCGTCCACATCCATATGGGCGATGCGAGCGGCGGCGGCGTGGCGGAAACGGACGCCGATTCGGTGTCTCTATCCTCGGCGGGCGACGGCGCGACCTGAATATGCCCTGGCAGGTCGATGCGGCTTGTGCGCGCAGGGTTGCTCGTTCTACCAATGCCTTATCGCATCGGGGGGCATCATGGCAGGAACGATCCGCGGACGGATGACGCGCACCGCGCTGGGGCTGATGGGCGCGACGGCCTTGGTTGCCTGCGCCGGAAACGACGAACATCCCAGAACTGCGGCCGCGACGCCGCCCGTCAAGAGCGGGCCAGGCATCGGCAAGGGGTATGCACACGATCCCTATCCGTCGACCTACAAGCCCTATCCCGGCGTACCGACGCTGGTACGCAACGTCACGATCTTCGACGGCGAGGGCGGGCGGATCGACGGCGGTTCGGTGCTGTTCGCGGACGGCAAGGTCGTCGCGATCGGCCAGACGCTCGCGGTCCCGGCCGGCGCGACCGTCATCGACGGTGCTGGTAAATGGGTGACCCCCGGAGTCATCGATATCCACAGCCATCTGGGTGATTATCCCAGCCCCGCGGTCCGTGCGAACAGCGACGGCAACGAGGCGACGGGCCCCGTTACCGCCGAAGTCTGGGCGGAACACAGCGTCTGGCCGCAGGATCCGGGCTTCAGCCGCGCGCTGACCAATGGCGGCGTGACGACGCTGGAGATCCTGCCCGGCTCCGCGAACCTGTTCGGCGGCCGGTCGGTGGTGCTGAAGAACGTCTATGCCCGCACCGTGCAGGGCATGAAGT
>CAXTVB010000308.1:0-2825 GCA_964247555.1 uncultured Sphingomonas sp.
GCGCTGACGGTCGCGACGATCATCGAATGGGCGGGCAATAGCCGCGACTTCGAGTTCCAGCGGCTGCACGGGATGGGCGACGGCCTGTACGAGCGACTGGTGCGCGAGAACGGCTATCACTGCCGGGTCTATGCACCGGTGGGTGGGCACCGCGATCTGCTGGCCTATCTCGTCCGGCGCTTGCTGGAGAATGGCGCGAATTCGAGCTTCGTGCACCAGCTGGCGGATGCGCGATTGAGCGAGGCGGATATCCTGGCGGACCCGGTCGCGAAGATCGCCGCGGTGGGCGGGGCGCGGCATCCGTCGATCCCGCTGCCGGTGGACCTGTTCGGGGCGGGGGGGCACCGGAATTCGGCCGGGCTGGATTTGGGCGATGTGGAGACGCTGAAGGCGGCGGTCGAAGCGGTGAATGCTCCCCTCCCGCTCGCGGGGGGGGCCGGGGGTGGGCGCTCGCTATCGACGGTAGACAGTACCAACGAGCGGAGCGCCCACCCCCCGACCCCCTCCGGCTCGCGGGAGGGGGAGGTACCTGCGGCCATCACCCGCGCACACGCGGCCTTCCATGCGTGGTCGGCCGCCCCGGTCGACACTCGCGCCGCGTGCCTCGACCGCCTCGCCGACCTGCTGGAACAGCACCGCGACGAACTCATGGCGATCTGCGTGCAGGAGGCGTTCAAGACCATCCCCGATGCGATCGGCGAGGTCCGGGAAGCCGCGGACTTCTGCCGCTATTACGCGAAGGAAGCGCGCGCCAATTTCCACCCTGTCGAACTTCCCGGACCGACCGGCGAACGCAACACGCTGCATCTGGAAGGCCGCGGCGTCTGGGCGACGATCGCGCCGTGGAATTTCCCGCTGGCGATCTTCCTGGGGCAGACCGTCGCCGCGCTCGTCACCGGCAACACCGTCATCGCGAAGCCCGCGCCGCAGACCCCCGCCATCGCCGCGCGCGCCGTCGCACTGGCGCACGAAGCGGGCGTGCCGAAGGACGCGTTGATCCTCGTTCCCTGTGGGCCCGAAATCGGCGCGGCGTTGACTGGCGATCCGCGGATCATGGGCGTCGCCTTCACCGGATCGACCGCGACGGCACGCAAGATCGCGCGCTCGCTGCTGGAAGACGACGATCGCCCCATCGTCCCGCTCATCGCCGAGACCGGGGGCATCAACGCGATGATCGTCGATTCCACTGCGCTGCCCGAACAGGTGGTGGCGGACGTCGTGGCTTCGTCGTTCCGTTCCGCGGGACAGCGTTGTTCGGCGCTGCGGCTGTTGCTGGTGCAGGAGGATGTCGCCGATACGGTGATCGAGATGCTGGCCGGTGCCATGGACACGCTGACGCTCGGCGCGCCCGGCGATCCTGCGACGGATGTCGGCCCGGTGATCGACCAGGCCGCCTACGATCGGCTGATGGCGTATCGGGAGAGCGTGCGCGATCGGTGGGTCAAGACGCTCGACGCGCCGGCGGAGGGGCTGTTCGTACCGCCGACCCTCATCCGGCTGGACGCGGTCGAGTCGCTGAACCAGGAATGGTTCGGGCCGCTGTTGCACGTCGCGACGTGGAAGGCGGGGACGCTGTCGGAGACGATCGCGCGGGTGAACGCCCAGGGGTACGGCCTGACGATGGGCCTCCACAGCCGCATCGCACGCGCCGCCGAGGTCGCGGAGAGCGAGGCGGCAGTGGGCAATCTGTACGTCAACCGGTCGATGATCGGTGCGGTCGTGGGATCGCAGCCCTTCGGTGGCGAGGGGCTGTCCGGCACGGGACCCAAGGCGGGCGGGCCGCATTATCTCTACCGCTTCGTCGTGGAACGGGCGGTGTCGGTGGATACGACGTCGGCGGGCGGGAACGCGACGTTGCTTTCGTTGGACGAGGGCGGGGTTTAGCGCGGGTTCGACGACGACCCCTTTACCGTCACCCCGGCCTTGAGCCGGGGCCCCGGGTCAAGCCCGGAGCGACGAGAGGTGGTGTGGTCGCGCGACGTGATCGGGAAGCGCCGCACCGCCGCCTATTCCAGGTTGCTCGTCCCTTCGCCTGCGTCCTGATCGACCGCCGATCGGTCGGTCGACTGCGGAAAGGGTGCGGCTTGCCTCGGGGCTTTCGCGACCGCCTCGCTCAACGTCTCGAGCGAAGCGTAGGGCATGATCAGCCCGCCATCGGGGCGCGCGGTGAAACCGGTCTGCGTCGGATAGGCCAACTCGATGCCCTCGTCGTTCAGCCGCTTGACCAGCGCCACGCCGACCTTGTGTCGAAGGTCGTAATAATCCTGATAGGCCGCGCTCGACGAATCGAACTCTATGCCGAAATCATAGCTGGAATCGCCGAAGGCCGCGAACCCGGCCCGGACGAACTTGGCGCCCGCCGCCTCGACGACCTCCTTCACCAGCGCGGGCAATCCTTCCATCACCTCGACCGCGGTCCACTGGACCAGCCCCAGCGTGAAGGACACGCGGCGATAGTTGCGCCGGGTATTGTTCAGGATTTCCTTGTCGAGTAGGTGCCTGTTCGAGATGATCCGTTCCTCGCCGGTCGGCGCGCGGATGCGGGTGGACTTGATCCCGATCGTTTCCACCGTCCCCGACGACTTGTCGTAGGTGATCGCATCGCCGCGCCCGAACGGACGGTCGAAGATGATCGCGATCGCCGCGAACAGATCGGCGAAGATGCCCTGCGCCGCCAGACCGATGGCGATACCGCCGACGCCCAGCCCGGCGACGAGCCCGGTGACGTTCACGCCCAGATTGTCGAGGACCACGATCAGCGCGATCGCGAACAGCAGGAAGGTCACGAGGATGCGGATCAGACCCAGCGCGTTCAGCAGCGCCTC
>CAXTVB010000309.1:0-2825 GCA_964247555.1 uncultured Sphingomonas sp.
CCGTCCATGACCGCGACCGTCGGCTTGGCATAGGTGAACAGCGCGTGGTTCATCCGGTATTCGGCATGGAAGAACGCCCGCGCCTCCGCTCCGTCCTTCGCGCCGCTGTCGGCGAGCATGCGGATGTCCCCGCCCGCGCAGAAGCCGCGGCCTTCGGAATGATCGATGAGGACGATCTCGACCGCGGGATCGGTCCGCCATGCGTCGAGCGCGGCGAGGATTCCCTGGCACATGGCGGTGTTGAGCGCATGGAGCGCCTTGGGCCGGTTCAATCGGATGCGGCCGATCGGGCCTTCGATGCTGGTCAGGAGGTCAGTCACGCGCTGTTCTCCTGCGAAAGCAGGAGCCCAGGATTACACACGCACCGCTTGCGGCTCTGGGTTCCTGCGTTCGCAGGAACACGGATCGTCGCAAACCTCACTGCCGAGTCAGCTCGCGACCGACGATCATCCGCATCACCTGGTTCGTTCCCTCCAGGATCGAATGCACGCGCAGGTCGCGCCAGAAGCGCTCGATCGGATAATCCATCAGATAGCCGTATCCGCCGAACAGCTGCAGCGCGCGGTCGACCACCGACGATCCGGTATCGGTCGCCAGCCGCTTCGCCATCGCGGCGAACTTGGTCTTGTCCGGCGCGTTCGCGGTGACCTTGGCGGCCGCGATGTACAGCAGCGCGCGCGCCGCCTCCAGCTCGGTCGCCATGTCGGCCAGCATGAACTGCGTGTTCTGGAAATCGGCGACCGGCTTCCCGAACTGCTGCCGGTCGCGGGTATAGGCGATCGCCTCGTCCAGGCAGCGCTGCGCCCCGCCAAGCGAGCAGGCGCCGATGTTCAGCCGCCCGCCGTCCAGCCCCATCATCGCGATCCGGAACCCCTCGCCCTCGCCGCCTACCATGTTGGCGGCGGGGACGCGTACGCCGTCGAAGATCACCTGCCGCGTCGGCTGCGAATGCCAACCGAGCTTCCGCTCGTTGGCGCCGAACGACACGCCGGGCATGTCCTTCTCGATCACCAACGCGGAAATGCCCTTGGGGCCCTCCTCGCCGGTGCGGACCATGGTGACGTACACCTCGTTCTCCCCCGCGCCGGAGATGAACTGCTTGGTGCCCGTCACGACCCAGTCGTCACCGTCGCGTACCGCGCGCGTCTTCAGCGCCGACGCGTCGGAGCCCGACGACGGCTCGGTCAGGCAATAGCTGGCGATCCGGTCCATCCCGACGAGCGAGGGCAGATATTTGTCCTTCACGCCCTCGGACCCGAACCGGTCGATCATCCACGCCGCCATGTTGTGGATCGAGATGAACGCCGATGTCGACGGACAGCCGTAAGCCATCGCCTCCATGATGAGCGCCGCCTCCAGCCGGCCGAGCGCGATGCCCCCGGATGCCTCGCTGACATAGATCGACGCGAAGCCGAGTTCGGCCGCCGCCTTGATGACGTCGCGCGGAAAGATGTGCTTCTCGTCCCATTCGCCCGCATTCGGGGTGATGCGGTCGGCGGTGAAGCGGCGCGCGAGATCCTGGATCTCGCGCTGGTCGCCCGTGAGGTCGAATTGGTCGATCTGATCGGTCACTGCATGCTTTCGTTACTGATGGCGGCGTTGTCTGCGGGGGTGTCGTCGTTCGCGTCGGCACTATCGGCGGCGGCGGGACGGAAACGACCGGCGCGTGCACCGCGATCCTCGTCGCTGAGATTGTTCGCATCCATGCCGGGCGGCTGGCTGCCGCGGTCGCACGCAGCGAGCGCCAGGCCCGCGGCCAGCACGGTCGCGGCCGGGCGCAATCCCGGCCGCATCACAGCACCTCGTCGCGCGGCGAGGCGAGCCAAGCGCGTGCGTCGGCCAGCGACAGGAAGACGCGCATCGACGGATGCGCCAGCGTCCGCTCGGTCTGGATCTTGCCCAGCATGCTGCCGACGACGAACGCCTTGCGGCCGGTGGTCAGCTTGGCGCCGACCGGCATCATCGCGCCGATCGCGGCCGCGACATCGGGGGCCTGGATCGCGAAGTCGAGCGAATCGTTCAAGACGTCGAAATTCTCCCGCGACACTTTGATCTTCTTGATCTCCCGCATGATGTCGTTCCCGAAATCTGTCAGGATCGACATGGTCCAAAATCCGGAAACCCGGTAGAAAAGGATATTGTTTTCCGCTTCGTAATGGATCTCGTACATTCACACCCCCCGATGTTGCCGCTGCACGTCGCTATTCACCCCATGGTCGGAATGACGAACGCGTCCTGCACCCAGCTGGGCCCGCCATCCTCGCTGCCGCGCGGCAGCTCCGCGGTGCCGTCGGGCCAGCGCTGGGTGATGGTCTTGACCTTGGTCCAGAACTTCACGCCTTCCATTCCGTGCTGGTTGGTGTCGCCGAACACGCTGCGCTTCCACCCGCCGAACGTGTGATAGGCGACCGGCACCGGGATCGGCACGTTGATGCCGACCATGCCGACGTTCACCCGCGCCGCGAACTCGCGTGCGGCATGGCCGTTGCGGGTGAAGATCGCCACCCCGTTGCCGTACTGGTGATCGCTCGGCAGCCGCACCGCGGTCTCGAAATCGGGGGCGCGGACGATCTGCAGGACGGGGCCGAAAATCTCCTCCTTGTACGCGCTCATGTCGGGCGTGACGTGATCGAACAGGCTGGGGCCGATGAAGAACCCCGCCTCATGCCCCTGCAGGCTGAACCCGCGGCCGTCGACCACCAGCTCGGCGCCCTCGTCGCCCCCGGTCTGGATCCAGTCCTCGATGCGCTTCCTGGGCGCGCCCTTCACCCCCGGGCCGTAATGCGCGTCGGTATCGGTCGACACCCCGACCCTGAGCGCCGCGA
>CAXTVB010000310.1:0-2788 GCA_964247555.1 uncultured Sphingomonas sp.
ACGAGCTGCCGACGATCCAGATCGCGCAGCACGGCCCGACCGATCCGCGCGGTATCTTCACGCTGGTGAACGACGTCCAGTAAGCCATTACACCGTCACCCCGGGCTTGAGCCGGGGTCCCGCTTCTTCCTGTCCGCCGAAGAAGCGGGGCCCCGGGTCAAGCCCGGGGTGACGAAGGTAACGTCCGGAGCGACGAAAACTAAGCCTTCGCCGCCGTAAACGTCAGCGCCACCCCGTTCATGCAATAGCGCTTCCCCGTCGGCTTGGGGCCGTCGTCGAACACATGCCCCAGATGGCTGCCGCAGCGTCGGCAGTGGATCTCGGTACGGTCCATGCCCAGCGAGCTGTCGGTGCGCGATACCACCGCATTGGGCAACGGCTGCCAGAAGCTCGGCCAGCCGGTACCGCTGTCGAACTTCGTCTTCGAAGAGAACGCCGGCAGCGCACAGCCGCCGCAGGCGAAAACGCCGGCGCGATGCTCGTCGTTGAGCGGACTGGTGAAGGGGCGTTCGGTCCCCTCCTTGCGCAGCACGTCGTAGGCGGCGGGCGACAGCTTCTTGTGCCACTGCGCATCGGTCAGCGCGTACGGAAACTTCTCCGCCGCGCGCGCCGGGGAGGTACTGCACCCGAACAGCGCGAAGCCGGCGGTGCCGGCACCGGCGACGGTCAGGAACTGGCGGCGATTGGAAGGCTGTATCATGCACCGGATATAGGGTCGCACGATGGTCCGTGCCAGAGCGTCGGGTCGGGAACTGCAAGTAACCGTCATCCCAGCGAAGGCTGGGATCTCACGCCGGATAGCGCACGCGTGCCGCACGAGACCCCAGCCTTCGCTGGGGTGACGATGGACGTGGGACGCTCAATACCGGCTGATCTGCACCGGCAACGCCCGGTACCCATGCACGAAGCACGCCGACACCCGCGTCGGCTCGCCCACCACGTTCACCCGCATCCGCCGCTTCGCCATCTCCTCCAGCAGGATGCCGATCTGCAACTCGGCGAGCCGCGCGCCGACGCAGCGATGGATGCCGTGGCCGAACGCCAGGTGCCGCCGCGCATTCGGCCGGTCGACCTGGATCGCATCGGCATTGTCGCCGAACACGCTCTCGTCGCGATTGGCGGAGAGATACCACATCGCCAGCTTGTCGCCCGCCTTGATCTGCTGCCCCATCAATTCGGTATCCGCGGTCGCGGTGCGGCGCATATGCGCGAGCGGCGTCTGCCAGCGGATGATCTCGCTGACCGTATTCGGGATCAGCGACGGATCGCCTTCCAGCTTCGCGCGCTCGTCGGGAAACAGGTCGAGGCCGTAGGCGAGCGCGGACATGGTGTTGCGCGTCGTGTCGTTGCCGCCGACGATCAGCAGGATCAGGTTCCCGATGAATTCATACTGGTCCATCTCCGCCATCGCGTCCGAATGGATCATCATCGAGATGAGGTCGGGGGTCTGTTCCTTGCCGACCTTGGCGTTCCACAGCTGCTGGAAATAGGCGCCGCATTCGAACATGTGGCCGAGCCGTTCCTTGCGCAGCGCCTCGGTCTTCACCAGTTCGATATCGCCCGCCCAGTCGGACCAGAAGGTCAGCTTGCGCCGGTCCGCCCAGGGGAAATCGAACAGCAGCGCCAGCATCTGCGTCGTCAGTTCGATCGCGACGGTGTCGACCCAATCGAACGTCTTGCCGTCCTCCAGGCTGTCGAGCATCTCCGCGGTTCGCGCGCGGATATCGCTGGACAGGCGCGCCATTTCCGACGGGGTGAAGGCGGGGGCGACGGTGCGGCGCTGCCCGGTGTGCACCGGCCGGTCGCGCGCGATGAACATCGGCATGCGGATGTCGCTGCTGTCGGGGATGAAATCGGCGAGCGTGATGCCGCCGACTTCGGACGAATAGAGCTCGGGAAGCGATTCGACCTCGACGATCGGCTTGTACGACGACACCGACCAATAGGGGCCGTAATCGCTATGCTCGCATTTATAGACCGGCGCCTCGGCGCGCAGCCGCTTGAACGGCGCCTGCCAGGTATCGTCGCGGTAGAGTTCGGCGCGACTGACGTCCAACGGGTCCGGGGCGAGCGGGTCGACCGGAACCTCGTGCGTCACATCCTGTGCCAGCGTCGCCATGCGTTTCTCTCCTCGACGCCAGGAAAGCGCTAACTGACATCATTGTCAATTGGCTTCGGCGCGCTTCCAGAACGGCCGGGCGCTCCCCGACTGCAACACCCCGCGCCGGAACAGCCGCGCGCCGATCGTGATGAAGATGCCGACCCACAAAAGCTGCCAGGCGAGCGCGAGCGCATGCGGCCACAGGGTGGCCGAATTCGCCGCCATCCCGGCCATCGCGAAGGGCGAGGACAGCGGGAAGATCTCGGCGAAGGTCGCAACCGCGCTGCCCGGATGCGCCGCGGCGGCGGAGGACAAGGCGAACATCGCGACCTGCAGGATCGTGATCGGCAGCGACAGCATCTGGATCTCGCGCATCGTCGATGCCTGCGCGCCGACGCCGAGGAACACCGACCCCAGCAGCAGATACGCCATCGCGAAATAGGCGAGGAACAGCACGCCGAACATCGGTGCCCCGACCGCGGGCGCGAGGGCGTGCAACCCTTCCGCGACCGAGGGGGGCAGCAGCATCGATACCTGGCTGACCACCGTCGCCCAGAAGCCGACGAACAGCAAAGCGACGCCGAACATGCCGAGCAGCTTGCCCAGGAACACGCTTTCCAGCGGCACCGCGGCGGCCAGCACCTCGATGACCTTGTTGTTGCGCTCCTCCGGCATCGTGCTGACGAC
>CAXTVB010000311.1:0-2772 GCA_964247555.1 uncultured Sphingomonas sp.
TCGTGTCGGTGACGGTCGAGACCATGGGCCAGGTCGTCAGCGGGCGCCGTGCCGCCAAGGAACTCGGCGGCCCGGTGAAGATCGCGCAAGTCTCGGGACAGCAGCTCGCGCTCGGGCCCGACGCGCTGGTTTTCCTGATCGCGCTCGTGTCGATCAATCTCGGGTTCATCAACCTGCTTCCAGTACCGCTTCTGGATGGTGGGCATCTGCTCTTCTACGCGATCGAGGCGATCCGCCGCCGACCGCTGGATCTGGCGGTGCAGGAATGGGCGTTCCGTGGCGGTCTGGCGGCGATCTTGGCGCTGATGCTGGTCGTGACGTTCAACGATTTGTCCAGCGTCGGGCTGTGGAAGCACGTCGCCGGGCTGATCGGTTCGGGTTGATTGGTTGACCAAGGTGGGGCAGGGCGAACACGGCAGGGGGTCGGCGCGACTTTTCCGGGGTGGGTTTTTCAGTGACAGCTTTTGACGGTTCCAAATATGTGCGCGCAGGCGCGTTCCTGCTGGCGGGCACGATGCTGTCGGGCGTACCCGCGCTCGCCCAGACCGCACCCGCGCAGCCGACGGCGGCGCCGCCCGCCGTGCCCGCACCGGTAACGCCTGCGCCGGTCCGCCTCATCAAGTCGCTGCGTGTCGAGGGATCGCAGCGGATCGAGCCCGAAACGGTGCTGTCCTACATCAAGCTGCGCGTCGGCCAGCCCTATACCGCGGAGACGCTCGACCAGGCGCTGAAAGACCTGGCAGCGAGCGACCTGTTCGCGGATTATTCGATCTCCGGTGTCGAAAGCGGCGACATCGTCCTGCGCGTGCGCGAAAACCCGATCATCAACAGGGTGATCCTGGAGGGCAACAAGCGCATCAAGGAAGACAAGATCAAGAAGGAGATCAAGCTCGCGCCGCGGCAGATCTTCACGCGCTCCGCGGTCCGCGCCGACGTCGCGCGCATCGTCGAACTGTACCGCCGCCAGGGCCGCTTCGCCGCGACCGTCGATCCCAAGATGGTCAGCCTGGACCAGAACCGCGTCGACATCGTGTTCGAGGTCAACGAGGGGCCGAAGTCCAAGGTCCAGCAGATCAACATCCTGGGCAACCAGGTCTTCACCGACAACAAGCTGCGCGAACAGATGGCGACCAAGCAGTCGCGCTGGTTCCGGCTATTGTCGTCGAACACGTCCTACGACCAGGACCGGCTGGCCTATGACCAGCAGAAGCTGCGGCAATTCTACCTGACCGAGGGATATGCCGATTTCCGCGTGACCTCCGCGGTGGCCGAGCTGACCCCGGACAAGAGCAATTTCATCATCACCTACGTCGTGGAGGAGGGGCCGCGCTACAAGTTCGGCGACATCACCGTCGACAGCGACATCCGCGATTTCGACAACACCAAGCTCGCCGCCTCGCTGGAGCCCAAGAAGGGCGACTGGTACAATGCGAAGCTGTCCGAGGATACGATCGACAAGCTGAGCCAGACCGCGGGCCTGTTCGGCTATGCCTTCACCACCGTCGATCCGGAATTCGACCGCAACAAAGACGCGCTGACGATGGGGATCAATTTCCACATCGCGCAGGCGCAGCGCACCTATGTCGAGCGGGTGAACATCACCGGCAACACGCAGACGCAGGACAAGGTCGTCCGTCGCGAAATCCGCCTGGCCGAAGGCGACGCGTTCAATACCTTCCAGGTCAAGCGAAGCCAGGACCGGATCAACTCGCTCGGCTATTTCCAGGACAAGTTCGAGATCAAGAACACCCCTGGCTCCGCGCCCGACCGCGTCGTGCTGGACGCGAACGTCGAGGAGAAGTCGACCGGCGAGCTGCAGCTGTCGGCTGGCTATTCCAGCCTGGAGCAGTTCATCATCCAGGCCAACATCACGCAGCGTAATTTCCGCGGCAAGGGCCAGGAACTGCGCCTGGGCGTCGACTATTCCTATTATTCCAAGTCGGTGGCGCTCGGCTTCACCGAACCTTACCTGTTCGACAAGAACATCGCCGTCGGCGGCGACCTTTTCCGCCGCGACTACAACGCGTTCAGCTATACCGGCGATACCAAGCAGACGACGTACAGCCAGGTGTCGACCGGGTTCCAGATCCGTGCCGGCGTCCCGCTCACCGAATTCTGGGCGCTGCAGGCGCGCTATCAGCTGTCCTATGATCAGGTCGGGCTCGATGCGACCTATTTCGACGCGAACGGCAATTGCGACATTCTGGTCGCGGGGCGCTATCTATGCGAAGCGCTCGGCAACCGCATCACCTCGTCCGTCGGTTACACCCTCGCCTATGACAGCCGGAACAGCCGGCTGCGCCCGACCAAGGGATCGAACTTCTCGTTCAGCCAGGATTTCGCCGGGCTGGGCGGCGATGTCCGCTACATCAAGACGCGTGCGGAGGGGGGCAAATATTGGGGCCTGTTCGGCAATAGCGGATTCGTCCTTTCGGCGGTCGGGGAGGCGGGGTATATCCGCTCGCTCGAAGCCAGCCGCGGTGTGGGCATCGACCGCGTCCGCATCACCGATCGCTTCTACCTCGGCGAACCGCAGTTCCGCGGCTTCGACATCCGCGGCGTCGGCCCCCGCGTGACGCGTACGCCGTACACGACGGACGCGAACGGCAACCAGGTGCTGTTGACCGGCAAGGACAACATCATCGACGACGCGCTGGGTGGCGACGCTTATTATCTCGGCCGTATTGAACTCGAACTGCCGCTGGGTGCCGGCGCGAAGGAATTGGGGCTGCGGCCGTCGATCTACGTCCAGGCAGGTGCGCTGTTCGACGT
>CAXTVB010000312.1:0-1058 GCA_964247555.1 uncultured Sphingomonas sp.
TGTGCACGCAGCCGGTACGCGTCGGCCCGCCGATCGTGATGCTCAGCGTCGGCTGCCCATCGGTTGCGACCGCGCCGCCGGTCGCCGCGGCGCTGCCGCCGGGGCGGATTTTCGCGGGTTCGGCTGCCCGGGATGCGCGGGCCAGCAACGTATAGCTGACCCCGGTATCCAGGATCGCGGTCAGCCTGCGTCCGTCGAGCGTCAGCGCGAAACGGATCTGGTTGCCGGGGGTCAGGTCGAACGGCACCCAGGCGGCTTCGCTGTCCGGTGCGAGGGTGATCCGGCCCTCGGGCGGCGGCAGGGTCGCGGTCTGGCCCGTCAACGCCAGCAGCACGGCCATCGTCGGCACGCGGATTATCGTCCGCGCTCCGGGTTCGTCCTGGGCATCATCTCAGCGGAGGGGCGGCGCGACGACCGTCACTCCGTCGAGCGTCAGCACATCGGCGCGGATCGCGGCCGGCAGCGTGGTGCCGCGTTGCAGGACGTAGAGCCGCCCGGGCGTCAACCGGCCCTGCCCGAAATCCGCTTGTTCGGCGGCGAGCCGTCGTGCGCTTACCCGGCTGGTCCGCGCGGCATAGACATTGGCGACCGGCCGGCCGGCGTCGATCGCCCGCCAGGCGATTTCCTGGAACAGGTCGAGATCGTCGGTCACGTCGCCCAGGGGAAAGGCGATCGAGCGCGACTGCGCGATCAGGTTCGCCCAGCGCGGGTCCAGCGTGCGCTTGTACGGACCCTCGACGTCGGCAGCCACGCTGTGCGCGCGGATCGCGCGCGCCATGCCCGCCATGTCGGCGGCCTGCACCGCGACGATGGCGACCAGCGCCAGCCCCGCCCGGCGCGGCGAAAGCCGGTAGATTGCCAGGGTCGCGGTGAAGACCAGCACATATCCGACCGGCCAGAACAGCCGGCCCGATGCGCGGATCGGGTCCAGCACCGCCATCGCGAATTTGGGCAGCGGCAGCTGCGCGACCGCCAATATGGTGAGCACGATCAGCGCCGGCCGCAGCCTGCGCAGCCGGTACGCGACCCCGCTTTGGCCTTCGGGTGCCGGCACGCGC
>CAXTVB010000312.1:1068-2771 GCA_964247555.1 uncultured Sphingomonas sp.
CGGCAAGCAGCAGGACGCCGGCTCCCAGATATTGGAACCCCTCATACCAGCCCGCCGCGCCATAGACCTGGCCGGTCAGCGCGGTGTGATAGGGAGCGATCCCCGGATGCCACAGCGCGTCGACCGGCATCCGGAACCGGCCGAAGGTGGAGGTGGACATCTGGTCCCCGACCCCGAGCCAGCGCGCCAGCACGGCCACCAGCGCCAGGATCGCCGCGAATTGCGCGAGCGTGGCCAGCTTCGCCCGGCCGTCGCCGTCCACGAACCGCACCAGCATCGCCGATGCCCAGATCGCTGCGACCATGAACAACAGGTAGCTATGGATCAACGCGGTCACGGCGATCAGCGGCGTCCACCAGACCAGCCGCCCGCTCCGCTTTTCGTCGAGGAACAGGCACAAGGCGGCAAGGATCGTCCAATGTGCCATCAGGTTCACATGGATGTAGCGGTGCAGCAGCGTCGGCGGGAAGGCGAGCAGCGCGACGCCGGCCCACAATGCCACCGGCCCCGGCGCGCGGCGTCGCAGCAGCAGCCAGGCGAAGACGGTCTGCAGGATCAGGCTGAGCAGGATGAATGGACCGACCAGCTGCGCATCCGTCGGCAACAGCGTCGCCACGGACTTCGCGGCGAGGGTCAGTAGCGGATTGCTGTCGGTGTACAGGACCGGCACGCCCTCGGGCGCGTTCAGCAGCCCGGTCTTGAGCGAAGCCCCTGCCGCGGCATCGTGCCAATAGGCATGCGCGCCCAGCGCGTTCTCACCATTGTCGGTCCCGCGGATCAGCCAGCCGACATTGTCGATCCGCAGCGTGCCCAGGTGGAAAAAGGCGAGGAACACGCACAGCGGCAACAGCGTCAGCAGAACGGGCGTCCGCAACCGGGCCGCGGCTGTCAGCGCGCCGCGGATATGGACCGGGGCGGCTGCGACTGGTCCAGGTCCTCCACGCGCGACGTCGGCATCGCGCGCATCCGCTGCGATGGCGGGCATTTTACAGGCAGGCTTCGAGATAGGCCGAATCGAACCCGTATTGCCGCGCCTTGTCCAGCGTATAGGGGCGCAGGCCCATCGAGCGGTATTCGCCGATGATCTTGCCGTCCGAGCTCTCGTCGAGATATTCGAACTTGAAGAGCTCCTGGGTGACGATGACGGGGCCCTCCATGCCGATGACCTCGGTGATGTTGGTGACACGACGCGACCCGTCGCGCAGGCGCTTCACCTGGATGATCAGTTCGACCGAGTCCGCGATCTGTCGGCTGATCGCTTCCTTGGGCACCTTGATGTCCGACATCATGACCATGTTTTCCATACGCGCCAGCGCTTCGCGCGGAGAGTTGGCGTGGAGCGTACACATGGACCCGTCGTGACCGGTGTTCATGGCGGCGAGCATGTCGAAACACTCGCTGCCACGGATTTCGCCCAGGATGATTCGGTCCGGGCGCATACGCAGCGCGTTCTTGACGAGGTCGCGGATGCTCACCTCGCCCTGGCCCTCCAGGTTGGCAGGGCGCGTTTCCAGCGGCAACCAGTGCGGCTGCTGCAGGCGGAGTTCGGCCGCGTCCTCGATCGTCAGCACGCGCTCGCCGGGGTCGATCATCTTGGACAGCGCATTCAGCATCGTCGTCTTGCCCGAGCCCGTACCGCCCGAGATCACGACGTTGAACCGGCTGGCTCCCGCGATCTTCAGCGCGGTCGCCATCTTCGGGCT
>CAXTVB010000313.1:0-2767 GCA_964247555.1 uncultured Sphingomonas sp.
CCCATCATCCGCGCGCGCGCGACCGCCATCGCGGCCGGATCGAACCCGCGATCGGCGTAATGGTCGGTCGGCACCGGCGGCGGAGGCGCATTGCCGGCGGGCAGGGCGGTGCCGGATGGCGCCGTGTCCGCAGGGGTGGCCTTCGGCGGTGGCGCGGCATGGTCCATCGTCATGCCCGGCATGTCGGGCATGACGGCCGGCATGCGCTCCACGGGCGCCGACCTGGCCGGTCGCGGTCTGGCGCCGGCGCGCGCCGGCGGGGCGGGCTTCTTCACGGGTTTCGGCTTTGCCGGCATCGGCATCGTCATGCCGGGCATGGCCTGGCCGAATGCGGGGGCGCCGACCCCAGCGATCGCGACCAGAAACGCGCCCCGCCTCACGCCGGTCGTACGCTGACGACGCGCATCATCCCGGCGTGCATGTGGTACAGCAGATGGCAGTGGAACGCCCAGTCGCCCACCGCGTCCGCCGTGACGTCCCAGGTGACGGTGCCGCCCGGCTGCACGGTGACGGTATGCTTGCGCGGCGCATGGTCGCCATGCCCCGTCACCAATTCGAAGAAATGGCCATGCAGATGGATCGGGTGCGCCATCATCGTGTCGTTGACCAGCCGAACCCGCACCCGCTCGCCGAGCGTGAAGGGCAGGGGGTTCATCGCGTCCGACATCGCGACGCCGTCGAACGACCACATATATCGTTCCATATTGCCGGTCAGGTGGATGTCGATGGTGCGGCCGGGCGCGCGGATATCGGGGTTGCGATCCAGCGCGACGAGATCGCGGTAGGTCAGCACGCGGTGGCCGACATCCTCTAGGCCCTGGCCGGCATAGTCCGTGCGATCGACCGGCATCGGCGCGATCGTCTGGACGCCCGGTCCCTTCGCGATATCCGGCGCCCGTGCGAAGTCGCGCGACGCCATGTCGTTCATCGTCATACCGGGCATCGCGCCCATGCCCATATCGCTCATCGTCGCGAGCGGCCGGGCGCGCAGCGGCGGGGCGGGGGCGGTGAGGCCGACCCGCGACGTCAGCGTCGCGCGCGCCATGCCCGACCGGTCGACGCTTTCGGCGACGATCGAATAAGCGGTCGCCGCGGTGGGTTCGACGACGACGTCATAGGTCTCCGCGACGCCGATCTGGAATTCGTCGACCGCCACGGGCCGCACGTTCATCCCGTCCGCCTGGACGATGGTCATCGGCAGACCCGGGATGCGGACGTCGAAGGTCGTCATCGACGATGCGTTGACGATCCGCAGCCGCACCCGCTCGCCCGGCGTGAACAGCGCGGTCCAGTCGTCCGCCGGGCCATGGCCGTTGACCAGATACGCATAGGCCGGGCCGGTCGCGTCGGAAATGTCGGTGGGCGACATCCGCATCCGGCCCCAGCGCAGCCGCTCCGCCAGCGGCTGGTCGTGCCCCGCCACCAGACCCGCCAGCGTCTGCTTGCGATGGTCATAATAGCCGTCGGCGAGTTTCATTCGGCGGAAGATCGTCTCGGGCGCGGTCGGACTGTGGTCGGACAGGACGACGACGTGCTCGCGGTCGTACGCCACCGGATCGGGGCCGGCGGGATCGATCACGATCGGGCCGTAGAGGCCCTCCTGTTCCTGGAGACCGGAGTGGCTGTGATACCAATAGGTCCCGGCCTGCTTGACGGGGAACTCCGCGACGAACGTCGCGCCGGGCGCGATGCCGGGGAAGGAGATACCGGGCACCCCGTCCTGGTCCGCGGGGACGAGCAGCCCGTGCCAGTGGATCGAGCTTTCGACCGGTAGGCGGTTCACGACCCGCAGCCGCGCGGTGGTGCCTTCGCGCAGCCGGATCAACGGGCCCGGCACGGTGCCGTTGATCCCGATCGCACGTACCCGCCGGCCGTCGACCGTCATCAGCTGCCGCGCGATCGTCAGCGTGATGTCGTCGCCGGATACGGTCGGGATCGGCGCGGTGGTGCCGGACGAGACGCGTTGCGCCCAGGCGGGCATCGACCCGGTCAGCAACCCGCCGGCCGCTGCGCGCAAGGCGGTGCGGAGGACGCGTCGACGGTCGGGCAGGAGGGGGTCCATCAGCATGTCATTCGGATCGCGTGCCGGCCTACACCGCGCCTCCGCGTCGATAAAGCGACAATGGGGCGGCGCATGATCCGTATTATCGGTACGCAGCGGGAACGGTTTGCCCCACGCCTTGTTCTTCGTTGCGAGCCATGCGGGTACGCCGCGCGGACAGGGGTCAAAAAGGGAAGGTCACTCGATGCTTTGGACGATCGCAATCATTCTGCTGGTGCTGTGGGCACTCGGCTTCTCGTTGCATATCGCAGGTGGCCTGATCCACATCCTGATCGTCGTCGCGGTCATCGTCGTGCTGTTCCAGCTGATCACCGGGCGTCGCGCCTGACGGTTTAAGGCTGTCGCCACCCCGGCCTTCGCCGGGGTGGCGGTCCCACCGGTGTTTCCATCAGCGGGGTGACGTCCCGGCCAGGCTCGCTTCGTTCGCCGCCTGCGTCTCCGCATCGTCCGACGGCGCCGGCTGCGGCGGGTTCTGGCTATCGACGGGATCGTCGGTCACGACGACCGTCGTTCCCACATTGGTCACGGCGAACAACTTCTTCGCGAACGCCATCGGCACGCGGATGCAGCCGTGCGATGCGGGGAAGCCGGGGTTGTTGCCGGCATGGATCGCCACCCCGTCCCAGGTCAGTCGCTGCATAAACGGCATCGGTGCGGCATTGTAGAGGTTGGACCGGTGGTCCGCCTCCTTTTGCAGGATGGTGT
>CAXTVB010000314.1:0-2746 GCA_964247555.1 uncultured Sphingomonas sp.
AGGTGGCAGGCGCAGCCTGACGGAGGGGGCGGTAAGCGATACGCCGCAAACCTGTTCCGCCGGTTGGGCACCATATTGGAACGAGACGCTTGGCATGCGGCGACCGTCATTCGATCATTCCGGCCGTATCGCTGGCCTCCCCCTCCGTCGCCTCCGGCGCCACCTCCCCCTGGCGGGGGAGGATCGATCACAACTGCGTCCGCTTTAGCCCACCCGCGCTTCGATCGCGTCCCAGATCATCCCCGCGACATCCGTCCCGTCGAAGCGCTCGATCGCGACGATCCCCGTCGGCGAGGTCACGTTGATCTCGGTCAGCCATTCGCCACCGATCACGTCGATGCCGACGAACAGCAGGCCGCGCCGGCTCAGCTCCGGCCCCAGCAGCGCGCAGATCTCCTCCTCACGCGGCGTCAGCACGGATTTCTCCGCCGATCCGCCGACCGCCAGATTGGAACGGATCTCCCCCGCCCCCGGCAGCCGGTTGATCGCGCCCGCGACCTTGCCGTCGACCAGCACGATGCGCTTGTCGCCCTTCGCCACGTCGGGCAGGAACGCCTGCACCATATGCGGTTCGCGCCAGGTCTGGTTGAAGACCTCGATCAGCGCGGACAGGTTTTCGCCCTCGGGCCCCACCTTGAAGATCGCCTTGCCGCCATTGCCGTGCAGCGGCTTGATGACGATCGCGCCGTGTTCCTTTAGGAACGCGCGCGTCTCGTCGAGGCTGCGCGTGACGAGCGTCGGCGGCATGAATTGCGGGTAATCGAGGACGAACACCTTCTCCGGCGCGTTGCGGACGCTCGCGGGATCGTTGACCACCAGCGTGCGGTCCGCGATCCGCTCCAGCAGGTGCGTCGCGGTGATGTAGCCCAGGTCGAACGGCGGGTCCTGCCGCATCAGCACCACATCGGCGTCGTCGCCGAGGTCGAGGCTGATCGGGTCACCGAACGCATAATGGTCCCCGTCGACGCGCTGCACCGTCACCGGATGCGCGCGCGTCCACACGCGGCCGTCGCTGTAGTTCAGGTCCTCCGCGCCGTAATGGAATAGCCGATGCCCGCGCGCCTGGGCGGACAGCATCAGCGCGAAGGTGGAGTCACCCGTGATGTTCAGGCCCTCGAGTGGGTCCATCTGGACGGCGACGGTTAGCGGCATCGGTATCCCCTCGTGGCCGTCACCCTCCCTGCCGTCACCCCAGCGAAGGCTGGGGTCTCATGCGGCTTGAGACCCCAGCTTTCGCTGGGGTGACGGTTCTTGTTGCCGCGAAATAAGCTCGCATTGCTGCAAAGTCACGGCATCCACGCATTCTCGATATGCCGCGGGCGCGTGCCGGGTGCGATCAGCAGCACGTCGACGCGGATATCCTCGCCCGCGGTCGCATAGCGCGGCATCAGATACTCCGCTGCGGCGGCGACCCGCGCCAGGCGGCGTTCGTCGATCGCGAAATCCAGTTCGGCCGCGGTGGCGCGTGCCTTCACCTCGACGAAGGCGACGAGGCTGCCGCGTCTGGCGACGATGTCGACCTCTCCGGCTGGCGTCCGCACCCGGCGGTCGAGGATCTGCCAGCCCTTGAGCCGGAGCCACCACCCCGCCAGCCGCTCCCCGCGCCGGCCCGCGGCTTCGGCGATGCGGCGATCGCGGGGATGGGGAGAGGGGGAACGCATTGCGCAAAGGATGCCGTTGACAAGCCAGGGTTGCAACCTTCTGCTCCCCCTGCCGTAGCCGGGAGGGGAGCAGCGACTACCCCTTCATCGCCAGCGCCCGCGTATAAAGCGCCTTGCGGTCCAGCCCGAGCGTCTTCGCCACCTCCCCCGCCGCCTTCGCCGCGGGCAACCGCGTCAGCGCCTCCGCCAGCGCGGCGTCGCCGTCATCGGCGCTGGCGGGCGGCGGCTCTCCAGGCGGGGCCACGACGATGACGATCTCCCCGCGCGGCGGCGCGCCGGCATAGCGCGCCGCCAAGGTCGAAAGCGTCCCCGTCACCGCCTCCTCGAACTTCTTGCTGATCTCGCGCGTCACCGCCGCCTCGCGGTCGCCCAATCCCCCGGCGAGTGCCGCCAGGCACGCCGCGGTCCTGGGTCCCGATTCGTACAGCACCAGCGTCGCGCGGATGCCCGCCACTTCCGCAATGGCATCGGCGCGCGCCTTCGCCTTGCTTGGCAGGAAGCCGACGAACAGGAACCGGTCGGTCGGCAACCCCGCCAGCGTCAGCGCGGCGACCGCGGCGCACGGACCCGGGATCGTCACCACCGCATGGCCGGCGGCACGCGCGTCGCGCACGAGCTTGTAGCCGGGGTCGGAGATCAGCGGCGTGCCCGCATCCGACATCAACGCCACCGCCTGCGTCGCCATCCGCGCGATCAGCCCGGGGCGCATCCCTTCGGCATTGTGGTCGTGGTACGGCAGCATCGGCCGCTTGACCCCGATGTGCCGCAGCAGCCCGGCGGTCACCCGGCTGTCCTCCACCGCGATCACGTCCGCACGCGACAAGATGTCGGCCGCACGCGGCGAAAGGTCGCCGAGATTGCCGATCGGGGTCGCGACGATGTAGAGCCCCGGGCTAAGAAACGGGGAATCGAGAGGATTCATGGGGGCGATCATGGCAGAGCGACGGTCGATAGCACAGTCCGGGATGGGAACGACCCGCTGGCTGGCCCTGGCGGCGGCCTGCCTGCTGGGCGCGTGCCAGACCATCGTCCCGCGCGGCGCGGTGGAGCAGCCGCAGCGCCAGGCCCCGCGCCTGCCCCCCGCC
>CAXTVB010000315.1:0-2691 GCA_964247555.1 uncultured Sphingomonas sp.
GTGATCGTGGTCGATCAGGGACGCGTGGTGGAGGACGGCGTGCCCCAGGCGCTGCTGGAACGCGACGACAGCGCCTTCGCGCAACTCTGGGCGATGCAGGCGGAGGGGATGGAGCCGCCGGGGCTGGTCGTGACGGTGGTTTGAGGGGGGAGAGGATACCGAACGCCGTTTCCTTTACCGGACGCCCCATGACATTTGCTCAGGCCAGCAGATCAGCCCGGCTTCTTCGCCGCGAAGAACTTCCCCAACGCCGCCTCCGCCATGCCGCCTACGGCATTCGCGAACGCCTGTGGGTCCGTCACCCCCGGCTTACCCGCATCGGCAGTCTCAGCCTGGCCGACCGGCTTCGCCGCCGCCGCCTTTTCCCGGCTCCGCGCCACCGCCGCGGTGGCCGCCGCCGCCGCCATCGTCAGGCCCGCGGCCAGCATCTCGCGGCCTTGCGGACTGTTCGCCTTCTCGAGGATCGCCTCGCCGGTCTTGCGCAATTCCTTGGGTAGCTTGACGCCCGCGATCCGCTTGGGAATCTTCGTCTTCTTGGTCTTGGCCATTTGGTCCTCCGTGTATCGCGAACGTAATACACGTCTAGGGAGATGCAAGCAGACGTGGCTGGCTGGTCGGGTTTCAGTGACCCGCGCGCTCTTGGTCCAAATCGGATCAGTCTCCGATGTCCGGCGGACGCCGCCGCTCCTACCCCCTCATCCGAAGGAGAGAGGGCATGAGCCTGTCATCGATAAGGAAATCGTTCGCGAACGCGACCCACCGCGCGGTCGTCGTCACCGAGGTGACCCGGATGCAGCAGGGCATGGTATGCGTCGCCGCGCTCGATCTCGCGACCGGAGACATGGTGCGTCCGCTCCAATCCGACGGCAGCAACTGGGAAGAGGACAAATGGGTTCCGGATCACCTGGCGGTTGGTAACGTCCTGAATTTGGAACCTACCGGTCAACCGACCGGCACCGTGTTTCCGCATGCCAGCGAAGATTACCGCGTGACCAGGATACGCAAGTTGGGAGCGATCCCGACCGCCGATCTGTTCGCCCTGTGCGACGAGACCGCCGATGCATCGGTGGAGGCGATCTTTGGCGCGCTGCATGCGGAGAAATATGTCGTAGCCGGCACGCATGTCCGGTCGCTCGGCTGCGTAATGGTAGACGCGGCGTCGATCCGTCTGAGCGACATGTTCGACAAAATGCAATTGTCTTGGCGCGATGGGGAAGGGATTTGGCACAATGTGCCGGTCACCGAACTCGCCGCGAAAAGCGCAGGCGATGCCTCCGACGGCATCGCGGATATCCGATCGCGGCTGGACGCCGGCCACGACCGCGTCGCACTTCGGCTCGGACTGGCGCGCGCGTGGAGCAACGACGGCGAATTCGACCCTTCGCGTTGCTATCTGCAGTTGAACGGCATCGTGTTGCCGGGTTAACGATGCTGATGGGCAGGTTGTACACCATCGGCTATTCAGGGCTGGAGATGCCCGGGTTCGTCGATCGCCTCGTCGCCAACGGGATCGACGTCGTATGCGACGTGCGGTCCACCCCGCATTCGATCTACAAACCCGACTTCTCGCGCGGACCGCTCAAGCAAGGCCTGAACGCGGCGGGGATCAAATATCTGTTCCTCGGCGATGCGCTCGGCGCACGGCCGAAGGATCGGTGCTGCTATGTCGACGGGCAGGCCGTCTACGATCTGATCGCGCGGACCGGACCCTTCCTCGACGGTGTCGACCGCGTGCGCCGGGGGACGGAAACGCTCAATCTCGCCTTGCTGTGTTCGGAACGCGATCCGATCGAATGTCACCGCGCGATCCTCGTCGCGCACCGGATCGGCGACCTGCCTTGCGCGGTGGCGCACATCCATACCGACGGCCGTGTCGAGCATCAGCCCGACCTGGATGCGCGCCTGGTCGCGCTACACGGCCTTACGCCGCCCCCATTGCTCAGCGTGCCCGGCGATTGGGAAACCGCCGTGCAGACCGCTTACGAACGGCAGGCGGACGCGATCGCCTGGCGCGAGCCGACGGCCGCGAGACGGCATAATCAGGATGAGGCCGCGTGAAGCTGTTCACGATCGGCTTCACCAAGAGCAGGGCGGCGCATTTCTTCGGGCGGTTGCAGGCGGCGGGAGTCCGTTCCGTCCTCGACACAAGGCTGAACCGCGTGTCGCAGCTGGCGGGTTTCGCCAAACAGGACGACCTCGCCTATTTCCTGAATGCGGTCGGCGGCATCGGCTATTCGGTCGAGGCGCTGCTCGCCCCGACCGCGGACCTGCTCGACGCGTGGCGCGCCAAGCGGATCGGCTGGCCCGAATATGAGCGCCGCTATCTCGATCTCATGGCGGCGCGACAGGTCGAACGACATCTTTCGCTCGGTGCGCTGGACAATGGGTGCCTGCTCTGCAGCGAAGCAACGCCCGAGCACTGCCATCGCCGTCTCGCCGCCGATTATCTCGCTCGCGCGCAGGAGGGTGTGGAGATCGTCCATCTGTAGTTCGGTGACGTACTTCGCTGGCAAGGGGCTTCGTCGCTCCCTATCTCCCGCACTGGTATCCCGTTCAGAACAGAAGTAGAACTCCCTTCATGCTGACCACCATCTCCGTCCGCGGCGCGCGCGAGCACAATCTCAAGGATGTCGATATCGACATCCCCCGCGACACGCTGACGGTCATCACCGGGCTGTCCGGATCGGGCAA
>CAXTVB010000316.1:0-2670 GCA_964247555.1 uncultured Sphingomonas sp.
GTTGCCCGGACGGATTTCGACCGCGTTGATCTTCATGTGATACCTGCTGGAAAGAACGAATGGGGCCCTTAGCCGGGCAGCCGTCCCGCGGCAAGCAAGGGGTAGGGATCGACGTCCTCGCCCTGCCACCAATGTTCGTCCGGCCGCATCCGCGTAAGACCGAAATGCAGGTGAAAATTGCCTACGCCCGCATCGCCGGTGTCGCCGACATACCCAAGCGGATCGCCGGTCCGAACCGACAGCCCCTCGCGGATATTGGCCGCATAGCCGGCGAGGTGCGCGTAATAGAAGGTCCAGCGCCGGTCGGTCGAACGGACGTATAGGGTCGTCCCGCCGCGCACGCTCTGGAACAGCTTCTCGACCACGCCTGGAGCCGCCGCCAGGACGAGCGAATGCGCGGGCGCTGGAATGTCGGTACCGTGATGCATCCGCGTGCCGCCTTCGCGGGGATCGCCCCAATCGTCGCGCAGGCTGCTCCGCGCGACCCCGGCGACGGGGACCACGAGCGCCGCGCCCTCCCCGCCCCGCTCGGCGACCACCCGCGGTTCGATCGCGCGGATGCTGTCCCTTATCCGCGTCGCGCCGAATCCGAAGGACGTCATGGAAAGGAACGCTGCCAGCGCGAGGGCGAACAGGCCGAGGACCCACCAGCCGACACGGCTCATCGGCCTATTCCTGGAAGACCGCCGGCGTACCCGGGCGGATCATCATCGCCAGCCGCGCCGCGTTCCAGTTCGCCAGGCGAACGCATCCATGGCTTTCGGTCCGGCCGATCAGCGAGGGTTCGGGGGTACCGTGAATCCCGTAATGCTCCTTCGACAGGTCCAGCCACACGACACCGACCGGGCCATTCGGACCCGCGGGCAGCATCGCCTTCTTGTCACTCTTCTTCGCGTCCCAGAACAATGCCGGGTTGTAATGGAATTTCGGATTGTAATCCGCGCCGTAGATCTTCCACGTACCGATCGGCAGCGGATCGTGCGTGCTGCCCGTCGTCACCTGAAATTGCGCGACCAGCTTGCCGTTCGCATCATAGGCGCGCAGCACCTTGTCCGCCTTGCTGACGACGACCTTCGCCGCCACCGGCTGTGTCGAATCGACGTTCAGCATCGCCAGCGTCTGGCGCCATTCGGGCTTCAGCTTGGCATCGTAATTTTGCTGATCGGGCAAGGCATCGGGGAAGACGACCCTCGTACCGACCGCCAGCTTCGTCTCCGGACTGTTCAGCGCGATCAGCGTTTCCGGCGTGGTGTGGAACCCCTCGGCCAGCTTCTCCATCGGCGTGCGGTAGTTCAGCGCTGGCAGCCTGGCCTGCGCATCCTCGCCGTGCGGGATGTCGGGAGTATATTGATACGCCAGCATCTCCTTGGTCAGGACGATCTCGACCGTCGGGCGCCAGTGGCGATAGGGAAACAGCGCCTTCAGCGTCACCGTATCGGGATCACCCGTTACCGGCAGGCCCTGATTTTCCTGGAAACCCTTGATCGCCGCGGTGAACGACATGCCACGATGCCCGTCGAGGACGCCCGGCGAGAATCCGAGATGATCGAGGATCACCTGCACGTGGAGCACGTCCATATCGATCTTCGAGGCCGACGACGTCGCGGGTCCGGCCGGGGCGGGCGACGCGGTCGCGGCCGGGGTCTGCGCGGTGGCGGGGGCTGCCGCGCCAAGCAGCGTGGCCATGAGGATCGACTTCAACATTGCATGCTCCCGGAACCGTTACGCTTGGCGATGCAACGGACGAGTCCGGCATAAGGTCCGGTTAGGCCAGCACGGCGGCGAACGCCTCGATCGCCGCCGCTTCGTCCCCGCCCCACACCGCATGCGACACCGCCAGGAAATCGGCGCCGGCCTTCACCAAGACGCCCGCATTGGCCGGCGTGATCCCACCGATCGCGACCGATGGGATCTCGAAGATCGTCGACCACCAGGACAGGATCGATGGATCCGGCCGATGCTCGGTCGCCTTCGTTTGCGTGGGATAGAAGGCGCCGAAGGCGACATAGTCCGCACCGGCCTCCCCCGCCTCCATCGCCAGATGCCGGCTGGCATGGCAGGTGACGCCGATCTGCGCCCCCGCCCCCAGCTCCACCCGCGCCTCGCGAGGATCGCCATCGCCCTGCCCCAGATGCACGCCGTCCGCGCCCAGCCGCTTCGCAAGCGCGACGCTGTCGTTGACGATGAACGCGACGTCAGCATCGGCGCAGATCCGCTGCAATGGCTCCGCCAGCCGTGCCGCCCCATGCTGGTCGACATCCTTCACGCGGAGCTGGAACGCCGCGACCGGCCCCGCGCCCAGCGCGCGCGCCAGCCGATCCGGAAACCCACCCCCGACATCGAGAGGCGAGACGAGGTATAATTGACACGGCGGTCGCCGTAGGTCGCGGACGAAATTGGCGGCGAAATCGGGATCGAGCGGGCCGAGCGGGTCTTCAGTCATGGCCTGCGCCTAGCCGCTCGATCGCCGCGACGAAAGCGGCGCGGTCGTCCAATGGATGCACGACCGCCTCAATGGACTGCCAGCATGACGGCAGCGCAGCCCGATCATTCCTCACCAAGATAGATGCGGACGATCCGGTCGAGCATCGCCAGCGCTTCGTCGCGTGGGCGCTGGAAGGTGTTGCGACCGATGATCGATGCGTTCCCACCACCGTCGCGGATATCCCG
>CAXTVB010000317.1:0-2669 GCA_964247555.1 uncultured Sphingomonas sp.
TTTCTGCACCGCGCGGATCTGCAGCACCGCCAACAGGACGATGCACAGCAGCCCGGTCCGCGTCGACGTGCCGACCGGGATCAGCAGGCACGCGAACACCAGGGCAAGGCAGAAGGTCTTCGATCGCCAATCGGCCGGGAAGATCGTGCCGAAGCGCATGAACCACAGGATGACGGGCACGATGGCGATGGCGACCGCGGAGATCGTGCTGCCTTCGTACAGGCCGCTGTTGTTGTCGACCATCAGGTTCAGCTGGCCGTAGCCGCCGCCGCCGCTCGCCAGCGTCTTCGCGCCGCCGACGATGATGATCGACGCGGCGGACAGGATCATGAACAGCAACAGCGATTCGATCCGCAATCGGGTGCGCAACGTCAGCGGCAGGAAGGCGGCGAACAGCAGCGCCTTCCAGACCCAATCCCATTTGTCGAGCGCCTCCACCGGAAAGTCCGCGCTCAGCGTCGTCAGCCCGCAATAGGCCATCAGCAGCAGGATCAGCCCCTGGCGCGGCGCGATGCGGACATCGGTCTTGTCGTCCGCGACCGCCCAGGCCCCGACCGCCAGCGCGAACGCGATCAGCGAGATCGGCACCGCGTTCAGCAGGAAATAGGTCAGCCGCTGCGGCGAGACGATGTCGATATAGACATAGGCCAGCACGAACAGGAACGGCCGACGGAATCCCATGCCGAACAGCCCGACCAGGAACGCGACGAAGGCGAGATCACGCAACCGGCGGCTCCCGCTCGACGGGGGGATGACTAGCGCTGCGTTTCGCCTTTCGCCGACCCTCGCGGTCGAGGTCGCTGCGTTTGAGCAGCATGAAGGCCGCGAGCAGCATCAGCCCGTGGGTGATCCCGAGGGCCAGGTTGTCGATCATCGCCTTGCCTCCCGTCCCTACGTCAATGTCGAAGCCGCCCGACCCACCGTTCGTGCCGAGCTTGTCGAAGCACATGCCCTTCGACAGGCTCGGGGCGAACGGGGTGGTTCCTTCGGTTGCATGAATCCCTAACGCAGGGGCGGTTGACGGCGCGTTAAGCGCTTTGCGGGCAAGAGGATGCGCGATGCGTATTCTTCACGTCCTCGATCACGGTCTGCCGTTGCAAAGCGGCTATACCTTTCGCACCCGCGCGATCCTGAAGGCGCAGGAGGCGATGGGGTGGCAGGTCGCCGCGGTCACGGGCCCACGTCAGGGGACGACCGACGCGGCGGTCGAGTGTCTGGATGGGCTCGTGTTTCACCGTACCGACGGGTCGCGGCGTGACGGCGTGCGCGGTGAAATTATGGGAATCGCGGCTTTCGCGAAACGGATCGCGGCGGCCGTCGATGCCTTCGAACCCGACCTCATCCACGCGCATTCGCCGGTGCTGGACGCGATCGCCGCGCTAATCGTCGCGCGGCGCCGCGGGTTGCCGCTTGTCTATGAGATTCGCGCGTTCTGGGAGGATGCGGCGGTCGGCAACGGTACGGGCACGCAAGGGTCACTGCGCTACCGCGCGACTCGCAAGCTCGAGACATGGGCGGTGCGACGGGCCGATGCCGTGGCCGTGATCTGCGAAGGGTTGCGCGACGACCTGATCGCGCGCGGGATCGATCCGGACAAGATCATGGTATCGCCCAACGGCGTCGACCTGACCCTGTTCGGCGACCCGCCGCCGCGCGACGACGCGCTGGCGACGTCCCTTGGGCTCGACGGGGCGGACGTGGTCGGTTTCATCGGCAGCTTCTACGATTACGAGGGGCTGGACGATTTGATCGCGGCGATGCCCGCGCTGGTCGCGGCGCGCCCCAGGGCGAAGCTGCTGCTGGTCGGTGGCGGACCCATGGCGACGTCGCTGCGCGCGCAGGCCGCGGCGTCGCCGGTCGCGGGCGCGATCCGGTTCGTCGGGCGGGTGCCGCATGATGCGGTCGAGCGTTATTACGGCCTGATCGACATCCTGGCCTATCCCCGCAAGAAGATGCGGCTGACCGACCTCGTCACCCCGCTGAAACCGCTCGAGGCGATGGCGCAGGGGCGGCTGGTCGCGGCGTCGGACGTCGGCGGGCACCGCGAACTGATCAGGGACGGCGATACCGGCACGCTGTTCGCGCCCGACGATCCCGCTGCCATCGCGCAAGCGCTGGCCGCATCGTTCGCGGATCGCAGCGATTGGGACCAGCGGCGCGACCGGGCCCGGCATTTCGTTGCGACGGACCGTAACTGGTCGTCAAATATTTCGCGTTACATCCCTGTTTACCAACGGCTTGTGACGCCTGCGCAAATGGATGGATCATGGTCTCGATACCCCGGCTACGAAGCGTGAAACCACGGATCGCCGCGATCGGCGGTGGCGCCTGCGCGCTGATCGTCGCCGCCGCGATCGTCCTGATGCCGGCGGGGATGCTGGAAAGCCTGGTCTGGACCAGCGGCGTCGCTGCGCTCGTTCCCGCTGCGCAGCCGCCGCTGGGCATCACCGCACGGGCCGTCCTGGCGATCGCGGGCGGCGGGCTGGCGGGGTCGGTCGGCTGGTCGGTCCTGTACCTGCTGGTCGGACCGGGCGGGTTCCTCATCGATACGCGTCCCGCACGCGCCGCGGACGCACCGCCCGTCCTGCGCCGTGCCGATGCCCATCCCGATGCGCCGCCGCGTCGTCCGATCTGCGCCGCGGATCTGGGCGAATCGATCGCGGAGACAC
>CAXTVB010000318.1:0-2661 GCA_964247555.1 uncultured Sphingomonas sp.
GCGCGGAGGTGTGCATGTCGCTCGTCGCTTCGGCGAATTCGTTGGCGATCGTCGAGGCGATCGTCGAGCCGCTGTCGAACAGCCCGTGCGGGAAGCCGTGCGAATTGCCGATGATGAACGTCACCGCCATCGTCTCGCCCAGCGCGCGGCCGAGCCCCAGCATGATGACCCCGATCATGCCCTTGCCGACATAGGGGATCGCGATCGACCGCATGACCTCGAACGGGGTGCAGCCGAGACCGTACCCCGCTTCGCGCACCTGCGGCGGCACGGTCAGCAGCAGTTCGCGGAACACCGCCGCCATATAGGGCAGGATCATGATCGCGAGGATGATCGAGGCGGTCAGGATGTTCGCGCCGTTGGGCGTGCCCTGGACGATCTTTTCCATCCACGATCCCGGCGCGGCGCTCATGATCAGCGGCAACTGGACATGCTGCGCGAACCAAGGCGCGAGGACGAACAGGCCCCACATGCCGTAGACGATCGATGGAATGCCCGCGAGCAGCTCGATCGCGATCGCGATCGGCCGCGCGGCCCGCTTGGGGGCGAATTCGACGAGGAAGACCGCGATGCCGGTCGCCAGCGGCAACGCCATCAGCAACGACAGGAACGCGGTCACCAGCGTACCCACGATCGGCCCCGCTGCGCCATACACGTCGCCAACCGGGTCCCAGGTCGCGCTGGTCAGAAACCCGAAGCCGAATTTCTTGATGATCGGCCAGCCGCCGATCATGAGGCTGACGATCACGCCGCCCAATGTGGCGAGCAGCAAGGTCGCCGCGGTCGCGCATAGCGCGCGGAAGATCGCTTCCTCCGCGACGCCGCGATTGGCAGTACCGCCGGGGGCGGTGGATACGACGGCCACGGTCACCTCTTCGTCAGACGTGAAAAACGGGCGGCCCGACAGACCGCCCGTCTTTCCTTAGGGCAGGATCAACGCGAAACGTAGACCGGCTTGCCGCCCGACTGGATCATCGCGGTCCATTGGTGCCGCACCAGCGCCTTTACCGATGCGGGCAGGGGCACGTAATCGAGCTTGGCGGCTTCGGCGTCGCCGCTCTTGTACGCCCAGTCGAAGAACTTCAGCACGGCCTCGCCGCTCGCCGCGTTCGTCTGGTTGCGATAGACCAGAATGAACGTCGCGCCGGTGATCGGCCACGAATTCGCGCCCGGCTGGTTCAGCAGCAGCAGGTAGTTGCCCGGCGCCTTGCTCCACTGCGCACCGGCAGCGGCGGCGGAGAAGGCGGCGGCGGTCGGCAGCGGGCACTTGCCCATCTTGTTGCAGACCAGCGCGTAGGCGGCCTTGTTCTGCTTGGCATAGGCATATTCGACATAGCCGATCGAGCCGACCGTCTGCTTCACGAACGCCGAGACGCCGTCATTGCCCTTGCCGCCGAGCCCGGTCGGCCACTGGACCGAGTCGCTCGCGCCGACCTTCGACGCCCATTCCGGGTTCGTCTGGGTCAGGAACGAGGTGTACAGGAACGACGTGCCCGACCCGTCGGAGCGGTGGACGACGGTGATCGGCGTACCCGGCAGCTTCAGCTGCGGGTTGACGCCCTGGATCTCCGGATCGTTCCAGCGATTGACCTTGCCGAGAAAGATGTCGCCCAGGATCTTGCCGTTCAGCTTGATCCGGCCGGCGGCGAGGCCGGGCAGGTTGATGATCGGCACGACGCCGCCGACGACGGTCGGGAACTGGTACAGCCCCGACGCGGCGAGTTCCTCGGGCTTCAGCGGCTTGTCGCTGGCGCCGAAATCGACGGTCTTGGCCTTGATCTGCTTGATCCCGCCGCCAGAGCCGATCGAGTTGTAATTGATCTGCTGGCCGGTCTGCTGCTTGTAGATTTCCGCCCAGCGCGAATAGACCGGGTTGGGGAAGCTGGCACCGGCACCGGAAATATCCGCCGCCATCGCAGCGCCGGTGACCGCGACGCCTGCAAGCGCGAGGGTGAGTGTCTTGTACATGGTCGATCTCCGTCTGGAACGCGACGCCGCGTCCCGGGTGATGATTTTGTTAATGACGTGCGGATGTTACAAATCCGAGACTCACGCGGGACGGTCCCGTGAATGCCGACCGGTTTGTGCATGATCCGATCGAAACCTCCGCCACCCCGGACTTGATCCGGGGCCCCGCTTCTTCGGCTGACAGCAAGAAGCGGGACCCCGGCTCAAGGCCGGGGCGACGGCATAGGACGGCGCAAGTCCGTCAAACGAACCCTAGAAGCGCAGCTGCCCGAACAGGCCGATCTCGTCATAGGTCCCACGGCCGCCGACCAGCGTCCCGGTCGCATCCGCGCCGCCGATCGTGCCGTTGCTCGTCGCGAACAGCCCGTTGTTGGCGACGTCGCGCTTATAGACCAGCGCCAGGTCGACGATCTTCACCGGCTCATACTGGACGCCGACGTTGAAATAATGGTCGCGCAAATTGCCGTTGGTCAGCTCGGTCGGCTTGACCCAATCGTAGCGGCCGAAGGCGCTCCATTTGGGGATCGGGTTGATGTTGCCGAACACGGTGTATCCGCTCGACTTGTCTTCTGCGAGCGTGGCGACGTTGTTCCAATCCTTGGTATGGAAATATTCGCCGCCGACGGTGAACAGCGCGGTCTTGTACCCGGCCGCCGCATCGAGACGCGTCGCGGTATGCAGGCTGGTCAGGCC
>CAXTVB010000319.1:0-2626 GCA_964247555.1 uncultured Sphingomonas sp.
AGGGCGTGGGCGGCGTCGTCAATCCGGATACGTCGAAGACCAAGGCTTCGCTCAGTTCGGCGTTCATCCAACATGAAACGCCCGGGCAGTCCATCGACGACGTCATCAACATGCTGCCGGGCGTCAACTTCCAGAACAACGACCCCTACGGGTCCGCTGGCGGCACGCTCAATATCCGCGGTTTCGATGCCACCCGCATTTCGCAAACCTGGGACGGCTTCGCGCTGAACGACGCCGGCAATTACGCGCTCTATTCGAACCAGCAGCTCGATCCGGAACTTATCGAACAAGTCACCGTCAGCCTTGGCTCGACCGACGTCGATAGCCCGAGCCCGTCGGCTACCGGCTCGACGGTCAACTACACGACCCGCAACCCAACCCAGGACTTTCACATTCGCGTCGCCGGCTCGGTAGGCGAATATCAGTATTTCCGTCTCTTCGGCGTCGTCGACACGGGCAGCTTCACGCCGTTTGACACGCGTGCCTTTCTTGAGGCGAGTAAGTCCACCAACGACAACGTATTCAACAATCTCGGCAAGATCGACAAGACCCAGGTCAACGGTAAGATCTACCAGCCGATCGGCGCCAACGGCGATTTCGTATCGATCGCCGGCTATTGGAATCGCAACCTAAACAATTTCTTCGGCTCGGTGCCGCTCACCAATGTCAGCCCCGTCGCTGGCGCAGGCGTCGGCACGGGTGCGGGCAACATCTTCCCGCAGACCAAGGACCAGCGCTTCTACGACGTCGCACGCTGCGTCGGCGCCACCGGCACGCCCTGCGGTTTTGGTGCCTACGACTATCGGTATAATCCGTCCAAGACCGCGAACGTACGCTTCAATTCGCGCTTTTCGCTGACCGACAAGCTGACGCTGACGACCGACGTCGCGTATCAGTACACGCTCGCCAACGGCGGGGGCACCGCAACGGCCAACCTCGGCCTCAACCCGACAACCGGCACACCCGGCTATTTCGGCAGCACGCCCTATCTCGGCGTGATCGACGGCACGACCAAGCAGACCGAACTGGTCAGCGCGCCCAGTAACACCAACACCAACCGCGTCATCGCCAACATCGGCCTGCGCTACGACTTCACGCCGGTGCAGACGATCCGCGCCGGCTACACGCTGGACTACACGCATAACCGGCAGACCGGCGAGCTTTCCACAATCGACGCCGACGGCTTCGCGACGCATCCCTTCTCCAGCGACTTTCCGGTCTACGATTCCACAGGCCATCCGCTGCAGAAGCGCGATCGCGAATCCTTCGCGATTCTCAACCAGGCTTTCGGTGAATATCGCGGCAAATTCTTCGACGACAGGCTGACCGTGACCGCCGGTCTGCGCGCGCCGTTCTTCACCCGCAAGCTGCAGAATTTCTGCTTTGCGACCAACACTTCGGGCGGCGTCGTCTGCTCGGGGCAAAATGCAGCGACCGATGCGATCATCGCGGCCGATTACCCCGCCTACCAGGATCCGCAGAAGCGCAGGCTGCACTACAACAAGATCCTGCCCAGCGGCGGGCTGGTCTTCAACCTGACGCAGCCGTTCAGCGTCTACGCCAATTACTCGAAGGGCCTACAGGTCCCCGGCACGGACAATCTCTACAACGCCTTCGGCTTCCCGGTGGGCGCTGTGGGATCGACCGGTGCCAAGGCCGAGACGACGGACAATTTCGACACCGGGGTCCGCTACACCTCAGGCAAGGTCCAGGCGCAGCTCGCGGGCTGGTACACGATCTTCCACAATAGGCTCGCCTCGTCCTACGATCTAGCGTCCGACACGACGATCTACCGCAATCTCGGCACCGTGCATAAATACGGCTTCGATGGCGATGTGAGTTACAAGCCGATCAGCGAAGTGACGCTCTACGCCTTCGGTTCGTACCTGAAGTCGAAGATCCTCGACGATGTCGTGAGCGGTGGGACGACCGCGAACCCGATCTATGCGATGACCGCCGGCAAGCGGGAATCGGGCGCGCCGACCTACAGCTTCGGCGGCCGCGTCGAAGGCCACGAAGGCCCGTTCACGATCGGCGTCGAAGCCAAGCGCACGGGTCCGCGCTACATCAACGATCAGAACCTGCCCGTCACGCAGGTCATCGGCGGCGTGACCACGCAGGTCTACGGTGCCAAGGCTCCCGCCTATACGATCGTCAATCTCGACGCGCGGATGTCGATGGAGTGGACCGGCATGGGCAAAGACACGTGGCTCCAGCTCAACGTGACCAACCTGTTCGACAAGCTGTATGTCGGCGGCTTCAGCGGCACGACATCGACGACCGCGCTCACTTACGTGCAGATCGGCGCCCCGCGCGCCGTTTCAGGCACGATCAACTTCGGCTTCTGATCGTCCTTCAACCGGGCCTATCGAGGGGCGGTCGACCAAAAGTCGGCCGCCCTTTCATATTCGGCATTTCGGGCCTGACATCGCCCGGCAACACCTGCATATAACGGCGCGCCGCATGAATCTCCTCCCCGCTCCGTCCCGTCGCCCCTGCCTCGCGCTTGCCGCGGTGCTGGCGCTCGCCGGTTGCGGGGGCAAGAAGGCGCCGCCGCCCGCGCCCGAGCCGACCGTCGGCGTCGTGACGGCACAGCCCGCGGCGGTCGCGATGGATACCGAACTGC
>CAXTVB010000320.1:0-2610 GCA_964247555.1 uncultured Sphingomonas sp.
TCTTGCGCTCGACCGTACGGCTGTCGCGGGTCAGGAAGCCCGCAGCCTTCACCGGCGCGCGCAGGATCGGCTCGTACTTGGTGATCGCCTGGCTGATGCCGTGCTTCACCGCGCCGGCATGGCCGGACAGGCCACCACCCTTGACGGTGCAGACGACGTCATACTGGCCCTCGCGCTCGGTCACGCCGAACACCTGGTTCAGGACGAGGCGCAGCGTGGGCCGTGCGAAATACACTTCCTGGTCGCGACCGTTGATCGTGATCTTGCCCGAACCCGGCTTCAGCCAGACGCGGGCGACCGCGTCCTTGCGGCGACCGGTGGCGTAGGCGCGGCCCTGCTTGTCGATGATCTGCTCGCGCAGCGGCATCGGCTCGGGGGCGGGGCCGGAGTTGTTCGTCGGCTCGGCATCGCCCGTGGTGTAGGCGGGCGCATCGGCCTGCGCGGCGGGGGCCGGCGCGTTGGTCAGGTTCGCGAGATCCGCGAGCGACTGGCGGTTGTCGGACATTATGCACCCACCTTGTTCTTGCGGTTCATGCCCGCGATATCGAGCGTCTCGGGGCTCTGCGCCTCGTGCGGATGCTCGGTGCCCTTGAAGATGCGCAGGTTGCGCATCTGCTGGCGACCCAGCGGGCCGCGCGGGATCATCCGCTCGACGGCCTTTTCCAGCACGCGCTCGGGAAAGCGACCCTCGAGCACCTTGGCCGCGGTCACGCCCTTGATGCCGCCGGCGTAACCGGTGTGCTTGTAATAGATTTTCTTGGCCGATTTGTTGCCGGTGAAGCGGATCTTGTCGGCGTTGATGACGACGACGTTATCGCCGCAATCGACATGCGGGGTGAAGCTGGTCTTGTGCTTGCCGCGCAGGACGTTGGCGATCACCACCGCCGCGCGGCCGACGACCAGGCCGTCGGCATCGACGATATGCCATTTCTTCTCCACCTCGTGCGGCTTGACCGACTTGGTGGTCTTCATGAGCGCCTTCATGGGCACAGGACCTTTTCATTTGAACCGATACGCGCCGCCCGTTGCGGGGCGGCGCGAATGACGCCGCACTACTGGCGACGGTCGAAATGTCAAGCAAAGCGGGGCTTTGCTGACGGGTAACATCATACCCGGCGGTTTGTCCCGACCGCCTGGGCGGCGATGACGGTGGCGATCAGCAGCAATGCGGCGTTCGCCTGGTGCGCCACCGCGACCTCGATCCGCACGCCCGTCATCAGCGTCGCGATGCCTAGGATGATCTGCAGCGTGACCAGCGCGATCACCGCGAACCCGGCGCGAGACTGGACGGCGGTCGCCCGCACCGCCAGCCACATCAGCCCGCCCGCGACCACGAACGCGAACCAGCGGTGGATGAACTGCACGACGATCGGATTGTCGATCGCGTTGCTGAGCGCGGGCGTCAGCATCGGCACGCCCGCGGGGAACAGGCCGTCCCCCATCAGCGGCCAGCTGGCGAAGGCATAGCCCGCATCCAGCCCCGCGGTGAACGCGCCCCAGCAGATCTGGACGAACAGCAGCAGCAGAACGACCGCCCCGACGCGCGTCATCCGCGCCGGCGTGGCATAGGGATTGCGCGACAGGTCGATCAGGTCGAGCGCGGTCCACACGATCCCCGCCAATGTGGCGAGCGCGGTCAGCAGATGCGCGGCGAGCCGCAAATGGCTGACGTCGGTGCGGTTCGCGAGGCCCGACGACACCATCCACCAGCCGAGCGCGCCTTGCGCGGCCCCCAGCGCGAGCAGCGCCAGCAGCCGCGGCGCATAGCCGCGCGGGATCCGTCCACGGACCCAGAACCACAATAAGGGCAGCGCGAACGCCATCCCGATCGTCCGCGCGAGCAGCCGGTGGAGATATTCCCAGAAATAGATGGCCTTGAACCCGGCGAGCGTCATGCCCTGGTTCAGCTGGATATATTCGGGAATGCGTTTGTAATTGTCGAATTCCGCCTGCCACTGGGCCAGGCCCAGCGGAGGGATGACGCCGCGGATCGGCTTCCATTCGGTGATCGACAGCCCCGAATTGGTCAGCCGGGTGATCCCGCCGACCACCACGATACCGACGATCATGGCCGCCACGACGAGCAGCCAGATCGCGACCGCGCGGGGGCGCGCTTTCGATGTGAAGGCGGCGCTGGTTTGAAGCATGCGTCCGCCTACAGCGTCGCGCGGCCTGCGCCAAGCGGCGGGATCGTCGATGAATGATCTGCATCGTCGCTGCAATGTGATATTGTATCTATCGCGGGATCGGCCTATCTCGCTGCCATGCCGAAGACCGCCTTCACGCGCCGCTTTCCGCGCTTGCCCGCCATCGACCGGCTGGCGATCGGGCTGTCGGGCCTGTGCGTCGTCCACTGCATCGCCAGTTCGATATTGCTGGTCATGCTGTCGGCGGCGGGGGGCGTATTGCTGAACCCGATCTTCCACGAGGTCGGGCTGACGATCGCCATCCTGCTCGGGGCGGTGGCGCTGGGGCGCGGGGCGCTCCGCCACGGCTATATCATGCCGATCTGCATGGGATCGCTCGGGCTCGGCATCATGGCGGGCGCGATGACGCTGCCGCATGACGGGTCGGGGGCGGAGGCGATCTGGACGATCATCGGCGTCGGGC
>CAXTVB010000321.1:0-2604 GCA_964247555.1 uncultured Sphingomonas sp.
ACGCTGGCCGAGCATAATGCGAACGTGAAGAAATGGTACGCGATTCGGCACGCGCGCGGGGAGATGTGAGCTTTCAATTCCTCCCCGGGGACGGGGAGGGGGACCGCGACGCGAAGCGGCGTGGTGGAGGGGGCTCTCCACGAGCGACATCGCCCGTGGAGAGCCCCCTCCACCAGCTTCGCTGGTCCTCCTCCCCGTCCCGGGGAGGAATTAGGTTCGCAGCCCCGCCGCAGCCCGCGCCTTCAGCTCGACTTCCGCCATCGTCCCGCCGGTCACCCAGCTCCCCCCGACGCAGCGCACGGGTTTGAACGCCAGCCATTCGGGTGCCGACGCCTCGGTGATGCCGCCGGTCGGGCAGAAGCTGCACTGGTAGAAGGGCGCAGCGAGCGCCTTCAGCGCCTTCAGCCCGCCGCTCGCTTCGGCCGGGAAGAACTTGAAGTTCGTCAGTCCCAGGTCGAGCCCGCGCATGATGTCCGCAGCGTTGGCGATGCCGGGCAGGAACGGCACGCCGCTTTCGATGATGGGCGCGGCAAGCCGCTCGGTCAGGCCGGGCGAGACGATGAATTCGGCCCCCGCATCCATCACCTGCGCGAACTGCGCCGCGTTCACGACGGTTCCCGCGCCGACGATCGCACCGGGCACCCGCTTCATCTCCGCGATCGCCTCCAGCGCCGCCGAGGTGCGCATCGTCACCTCCAGCACGCGCAAGCCGCCGGCTACCAGCGCCTCGGCCAGCGGTCCCGCCGTGCCCGCGTCGTCGATCACCAGCACCGGGATGACCGCGCTCGTCCGCATGATGTCCGCGATGTCCGTCATGTCGTGTGTTCCTGTGCGAAGGCGGCCGCGGCGCCGAACAGGCCCGGCTGCGGATGGGTGATGAGCTTGACGGGCATCGCCGCCATCATCTGCTGGAAACGGCCCTTGGCGACGAAGCGCTCGCCGAAGCCGGAGCGGATCAGCCGGTCCTTGATCCGGAATCCGAGCCCGCCCGCGATCACGACGCCGCGCGCACCGTGCGCCAGCGCCAGATCGCCCGCGACCGCGCCCAGCGACAGGCAGAACCGGTCGAGCGCCGCCAGCGCGACCGGGTCGCTGCCGTCGATCGCCTCGGTCCAGATCGTCTTGTCGTCATGGCTCGGCACCGCGCGTCCTTCGAGCGCGGCGAGCGTCTCGTAGATCGCGATGATCCCGGGGCCGGCGACGACGCGCTCGCACGACACGCGCGTGAACTGCTTGCGCAGGCGTTTCAGCAGCGCGTCCTCGATCCCGTCGAGCGCGGCGAAGTCCATATGCCCGCCCTCGGTCTCCAGGACGTGGTAGCCACCCTTGCGCTTGACGACCTGCGCGACGCCCAGCCCGGTGCCCGGGCCGCAGACCGTCGTCACGCCGTCTGCGGGGAGCGGTTCGTCGGGCCCGGAGAGGTGGATGAAATCGCTCGGCGGCACCTGCGCGACCGCATGGCCGACCGCGCCGAAGTCGTTGATGACGATGTAGGTATCCGCCCCCAGCCGCTCGTGGATCAGCGACTGGCGGATGATCCACGGATTGTTGGTCATGCGAATGACGTCGCCGGTGATGGGCGACGCCACCGCGATCGCCGCGGCGCGGGGCATGGGGCTGCCCAGACGCGCGCCGAATGCCTGCCAGGCGGTCTGCAGGCTGGCATGGTCCGCGGTCTTGAGCGTCACCGGCTCACCTAGCGAAACGACGCGACCGTCCTCCACCTCGGCGATGGCGAACCGGGCATGGGTGCCACCGATATCTGCTGCGACGATCTGCATATCAATTCCACTCCGTCATGCCGGGCTCGTCCCGGCATCCAGGGTTCGAAACGCTTCGGCCGTTGTCGTGTGGGGCTCTGGACCCCGGCACAAGGCCGGGGTGACGGACGGTCATAGTCCAGCCCCTGCCAATACCGCCGACGCACCCTTCTCCGCCTCGTCCGCCAGCCCGCGGAACATCGCGAACAGTTCGCGGCCCATGCCCTCGACCGGCGGCGGCGGCAAAGCGATGGCGCGTGCCGCCCATATGGCGGGATCGACGAGCGCATCGAGCGTACCCGCTACCGCATCGACGCGGATCTTGTCGCCGTCGCGAATGCGCCCGATCGCGCCGTCCAGCAAGGCCTCGGGCGAACAATGGATCGCACACGGCACCTTGCCGCTCGCCCCCGACATCCTGCCGTCGGTCACCAGGGCGACCTTGAACCCGCGATTCTGCAATACGCCGAGCGGCGGGGTCAGCTTGTGGAGTTCGGGCATGCCGTTCGCGCGCGGCCCCTGGAAACGGACCACGACGACGACGTCGCGTTCCAGTTCGCCGCGCTTGAACGCCGCGATCACGTCCAGCTGATCGTCGAACACCATCGCCGGCGCCTCGATCGTCCAGCGGTCGCGCTCCACCGCCGACACCTTGATGCAGGCCCGCCCGATATTGCCGGCCAGGATGCGCATCCCGCCATCCGGCGCAAATGGTGCGGCGACGGGGCGCAGGATGGTCTCGTCGCCGCTGCCGGGCGTGTCCTCCCAGCCCACCGCATCGCCCTCGATCTTTGCGGTCTTCGCATAAACCGACAGGCCACCCCCCCCGACGGGGGGGTGGCCC
>CAXTVB010000322.1:0-2593 GCA_964247555.1 uncultured Sphingomonas sp.
GGCGAGAAGATCGTGCTCAACGAGTTCGTCGCCTACATCTCGCTCGGCAAGGACACGCAGCTGTCGCCGCACACCGTCGCGGTGGTGACCTTCGCGCTGTGCGGCTTCGCCAATTTCTCGTCGATCGCGATCCAGATGGCGGTGACCGGCAGCCTCGCGCCGAACCAGCGGCCGATGATCGCGAAACTGGGGCTGCGCGCACTGGCGGCCGGAAGCCTGGCGAACCTGATGTCCGCGGCGTTGGCGGGGCTGCTGATCGGCTGAAGTCAGACGAGAAGGATCGCGTCGCCATATGCGGCGAGCGCGGAGTCGTGGGTCAGCAGGTACATCGGTTCGGCCACTGCCTGCGCGACGAGCATGCGATCGAACGGGTAGGCGTGGCGGTCCAGCGGCAATCGCTCGACCGCGACGGCGTGCGCCGGGGAAACCGACAACAAGCTCAGGCCTGCCATGCCGATCAACTTCTGTGTTTCCGTCGCGCCGAACGGCATGGCGTCTCGGCTACCCCGGCCCGGGCGATGTTTGATCGCGATTTCCCAGAGCGAAACGACGCTTGCATATTTGTCGTTCTGCGGATCGAGGAGAAGGTCCTGCGCACGTTGCGGAAGCGAATCGCTTTTAGCCAGCGTCCAGAGAAGGATATGCGTGTCGAGGATCAGTCGCACGCGTTCTCGCCATAGAACATCCGCGCGATTTCTGCATTGTCGCCGTCGATGTCGTCGGGAACGACGAACTGGCCGTTCGCGACGCCCAGCCGGATGACATGTCCGCTCGCGGGTATCGGCACCAGCATCGCGGCCGGTCGTCCGTTGCGGGCGATCGCGATCCGGTCTTCGGACCCTGATTCGATGGCCTGTACCAGCTTCGACAGCTGCGACTTGGCCTCGTGCATGTTCACATGTTTCATAAAACGCCTCGCGGTCTGGCTAGACCGCGAGGCGTCGGTCAAGCCGCCGCACCGATGGGGAGATCGGCGCGACGACCTGTTCGTTAAACTTTTATGCGATCAGGGCATCATGACCGTGTCGATGACGTGGATCACGCCGTTCGACTGGTACACGTTGGCGATCGTGATCTTACCCGTGTCGCCCTTGCCGTCCATGATCGTCAGGCCACCCATCGCCTTCTTGAACATCAGCGGCTCGCCCTGCACCGTGGTATAGGTGGCGGTGCCGTCATGCGCCTTGGCGTTGGCCAGGATGTCCTTCGCGGTGATGCGGCCGGGGACGACATGGTAGGTCAGGATGCCCGTCAGCGTCGCCTTGTTCTCGGGCTTCACGAGCGTATCGACGGTGCCGGCGGGCAGCTTCGCGAATGCGGCGTTGGTCGGCGCGAACACCGTGAACGGGCCGGGGCCCGACAGCGTGTCGACGAGGCCTGCGGCCTTCACTGCCGCGACCAGCGTCGTGTGGTCCTGCGAATTGACCGCGTTCTCGACGATGTTCTTCGTCGGATACATGGCGGCGCCGCCGACCATGGGATCCTTCATCTGGGCGCCGACGCTGCCCGCGGCGATGAGGGCGATGGCGGCAGCCGTACTGCGAATGAATGTCGACATAAGATTTCTCTCCGTTGCCGGTATCGTTGCGATACCCGAGCCGAAGATACGGTCGACCCGGCTGAATCGACGCACGGCCCGCCGCGTCGATTGCCGGAAACATTATCCAAGATAACCCGAGATGATCCAGCGACGGGTCACGGTCGACCGTACCAGCGCGTGACCGCAGCTTCGGCAGCGCGCACGCTGGACGTCGGGATCGCAGGGATCGACATGCCGCCCGCACACCCGGTGACCCGCCGCCAGACAGGCATTTTCGCTGCATCCCATCGCCGCTGCTTCCTACACCCCGTGCGGCGCCGAAATAGGCGGGAGACCGTAGCAGCGATGTGTCGCGCACGAGGCTGGATTGTCGCGAAGTGTCGCAAACGCCTCAGCGGGTCGGCACCGGTACCGCGCCCGAATAATCGTAGAAGCCGCGCTTCGTCTTGCGGCCGTACCAGCCGGCCTCGACATATTTCACCAGCAGCGGCGCGGGCCGGAATTTGGGATCGCCCGTACCCTCGAACAGCACGCGCGTGATCTCCAGGCAGGTGTCGAGCCCGATGAAATCCGCCAGGGTCAGCGGCCCCATCGGATGGTTCAGCCCCAGCTGGCAGGCGAGGTCGATATCCTGCATCGTCGCCACGCCCTCGCCCAGCGCGAAGCACGCCTCGTTCAGCATCGGCATCAGCACGCGGTTGACGATGAAGCCCGGCGCATCGTTCGCACGCACCACCTGCTTGCCGAGCGCCTTCGCATACTCCTCGACCGCGGCGACGGTCGCATCGGCGGTGGCGAGCCCGCGGATGAGTTCGATCAGCCCCATCACCGGTACGGGGTTGAAGAAATGCACCCCCATGAAACGTGCGGGATCGGGGGCGGCCTGCGCCAAGCGGGTGATCGGGATCGAGGAGGTGTTCGACGCCAGGATCGCGTCCGCGCCCATCACCTTGCCGACATCGGCGAAGATCGCGCGTTTGATGGCCTCGCGCTCGGTCGCCGCCTCGATCACCAGCGCGCAATCGCCCATCGCGGCGACGCTGCCGACGGGGT
>CAXTVB010000323.1:0-2501 GCA_964247555.1 uncultured Sphingomonas sp.
ACGGTCATCTGCGCCGACCCGCCATTGCTGACCAGCGGCAGGGGGATGCCGACGACGGGCGCGAGGCCCATGACCATCGCGAGGTTGATCGCCACGTAGAAGAAGATCGTCGTCGCCAGCCCCGCCGCGGTCAGGCGGGCGAAGCGGGTCTGCGCGCGCATGCCGACATTGATGCCCCACCGGATGACGAGGAAGAACGCCGCGATCAGCAACGCGCCGCCGACCAGTCCCCATTCCTCCGCCATCGTCGCGAACACGAAATCGGTATGGCCCTCGGGCAGATATTGCAGGTGGCTCTGCGTGCCCTTCAGGAACCCCTTGCCCAGGATGCCGCCCGATCCGATCGCGATCTTCGACTGGGTGATGTGATAGCCGGTCTTCAGCGGATCGCTTTCGGGATCGAGGAAGATCAGGATGCGGTTGCGCTGATAATCGTGCAGCACGAACTTGATCGCGAGCGGCGCGGCGATCGCCACCGCGGTCACCCCGCCGACGAACAGGCGCAAGGGCACGCCCGCCAGGAACATGACGGTCGCCCCGCCCGCACAGATCATCAGCGCGGTGCCGAGGTCGGGTTGCAGCATGACGAGCGCGGCGGGGAGGCCGATCATCGCCGCGGCGGGCCAGACGCCCGCAAACCGGCGCGTCTCGGCGGCGGGCAGGATGTCGTAGAAGCGCGCGCACGCCAGCACGATCGCGGGCTTCATCAGTTCGGACGGCTGGAGATTGACGAAGCCGACATTGATCCAGCGCTGCGATCCGCCGCTGATCTTGCCGAGCAGCTCGACCGCGACCAGCGCCAAGACGAGCACGGCATAAGCGGGCAGGGCGCCCGTCTTCCACACGCTTTCGGGCACCCGCGACAGCGCGATGGCGGCGGCGAGGAAGACGAAGAAGCGGATGCCCTGCGACAGCGCCCAGGGGTGCAGGCTGCCCCCCGCGGCGGAATAGAGGACGACGAGCCCGAACCCGCCGATCGCGACGATCAGGAGGATCACGCGCCACGGCAGCTGCGCCAGCGGTTCGGGGACGATCCGCGACCGGCTCATTGCGGGGCCTCGGGGTTGGGATCCTCGGCCGGCGTCGTGATGTTCGCGCCGCCGGTCGCAAGCGCCTGCTGCTCGGCGTTCACCGCCGCACTTTCTGCCTGGACGGGGGCGGAGTCGGTGGGGACGACGGCATCGGTGCGAGTCGCCACCGCCGCGGCGGAAGGGGTGTGGAGCGCACGATATTCCGCCGCGCTCGCCGCCATGCGGGTCTGGATGTCGCCGCCCCAGGTCGGTTCGATCTCCGCCAGCGACGCCAGCGCGCGGTCGCGGTCGAGCAGGTAGGTCATGATGTCGCGGCCGATCCCGGGCGTGTCGAGGGTGCGGACGGTATGGCCGTTATGTTCCAGCACCACCGCGGCCGCGTAGCGCGGATTGTCCGCGGGCGCGAAGCAGACGATCAGCGCATGGTCGCGCAGCTTGAAGGGCAGGGCGGCGTTCTTGAGCACGCCGTGGCCGCGCTCCGTCATCGTGATCCGGCGGACCTGCGCGGTGCCGGTCTTCGCCGCGATCGCGACGCCCGGAATCAGCAACCGCGCCATCCCACCGGTGCCGCCCTGGTTCACCACGCCGAACATCGCGTCGCGGATCATCGCGAGGTGATCGGAATCATAGGGCAAGGCCGGCGCATCGAGGTGGATGTCGCTCGTCAGCAAACTTGGCTGCAAGGCGCGTCCGCTCGCGATCCGCGCCGCCATGACCGCCAGTTGCAGTGGGTTGGTCAGGACATAGCCCTGGCCGATCGACGCGTTGAGCGAATCCGCCACGGTCCAGTCGGCCTTGTACCGCCGCTGCTTCCACGCGCTGTCGGGAACGGTGCCGAAGCGCTGACCGGCGAGCGGCAGGTCGAACTTCTGGCCGAGTCCCAGGGACTTCGCCACGGGCGCGACGCGGTCGTAACCCAGCCGACGCACCATTTCGTAGAAATAGATGTCGCAGCTCTGCATGATCGCGTTCTTGAGATCGAGCGCACCATGACCGCGTTTCAAATGGCAGTGGAAGATACCGTTGCCGACGCGCAGCGCACCGGTGCAATTGATCCGCGCGTGCGGATCGACACCGTTGCTGAGCAGCGCGATGCCGTTCATCGGCTTGACGGTGGAGCCCGGCGGGTACAGCCCCTGCGTCACCTTGTTCATCAGCGGCACGTGATCGTCGTCCGCCAGCATCTGCCATTCGAGGTGGCTGATCCCCTTGGAGAAGCTGTTGGGGTCGTAGGCGGGGACCGAGACCATCGCCAGCATCTCGCCGGTGCGGCAGTCGAGCACCACCGCGGACCCCGAATTGGTACCGAGCCGCCGCGCCGCATAATCCTGCAGCCCCGCATCGATCGTCAGCCGCTGCGTCGCGCCCGGTACGTCGACGCGGGTCGGCAGCTCGGCGACGGGCCGACCGCGTGCGGTGACCTCCATGCGCTTGGCGCCCGGCAGGCCGCGCAGATGCGTCTCCAGCGTC
>CAXTVB010000324.1:0-2484 GCA_964247555.1 uncultured Sphingomonas sp.
CCCGGTCGGCGCGCTGACCTCGAAGCCCTATGCGTTCGAGGCGCGGCCCTGGGAATTGCGCAAGACGCTGACGATCGACGTGATGGACGCGGTCGGCACCAACATCCGGCTCGACAGCCGAGGGCGTCAGGTGCTGCGCTGCGTGCCGCGGATCAACGAGGACGTGAACGAGGAGTGGGCGACCGACAAGACGCGTCACGCGATCGACGGGCTCGTCCGGCGGCGGCTCGACAAGCCCTATGTCCGCGTGAACGGCAAGTTGGTGCCCGCGACGTGGGACGAGGCGTTCGCCGCGATCAAGGCGGTGGATGCGGGGTCGAGCGTCGCCGCGGTTGCCGGCGATCTGGTCGATTGCGAGACGATGTTCGCGGCGAAGCTATTGGTCGAGAAGATGGGCTCGACGCTGCTCGAGGGGCGGCAGACGGGCATGGCGTATGACACGTCGAGCCTTGCTGCGGTCAATTTCAACACGACGATCGCGGGAACCGAGCAGGCGGATGTGATCCTGCTGGTCGGCACCAATCTGCGCTGGGAAGCGCCGTTGGTGAACACGCGCGTGCGCAAGGCGATCAAGAGGGGCGCGAAGGTCTTCGCGATCGGGCCGGAGACGGACCTGACCTACAAGGTCGAGTGGCTGGGCGACGATCTGGCGTTGCTTGGCAACCTGCCGGAGGCGGTAACGCAGGCGTTCGGCGAGGCGACGAGGCCCATGGTGATCGTCGGCGGCGCGGCGCTGAAGGGCGGCCACGGTGCCGCGCTCGCGCTCGTCGAGACGCTGGGTCTGATCAAGGAAGGCTGGAACGGGTTCAACGTCGTTCATATGGCAGCGAGCCGGATGGGCGGCCTGATGCTCGGCTATGCGCAGAAGGGTGGCATCGCCGACGTGATGGGTGCGAAGCTCGGCTTCTTCCTCGGCGCGGACGAAGTGGATTTCGCCAAGTTTGCTGGCTTCAAGGTGTTCGTCGGCCATCATGGCGACAAGGGTGCAGCGGTGGCGGACGTGATCCTGCCGGGCGTGACCTATGCCGAGAAATCGGGGACGTGGGTGAACCTGGAAGGCCGGGTACAGCGAGGCGAGCGCGCGGTGTTCGCGCCGGGCGATGCGCGCGACGACTGGACGATCCTGCGCGCGCTGTCCGAAGTGCTGGGCGCGACGCTGCCGTTCGATAGCCTGGAGGGGCTACGCGAGGAGATGTATGCAGCGGTACCCGCGCTTCGCGATCAGGCGCTCGCCACGTTCGACTGGGCAGTGCCGTCGCTGGAGGTGAAGGGCGCGGGTGTGATCGAGGGCTATCCGATCAAGGATTTCTACCTGACCAACGCGATCTGCCGCGCGAGCCCGACGATGCAGCGCTGCTCGGCGGAGCTAGTCCACGGGCATGATTTCGCGGAGGCGGCGGAATGACCGACTTCTTCAACACCACCGTCGGCTTTTCCTACGGCTGGGCGTGGTTCGTCGCGACCATCGTGGGCATCCTCGTCATCGCGCTCCCGCTGATGCTGGCGGTCGCGATGATCATCTATGCCGATCGCAAGATCTGGGCGGCGATGGCGCTGCGGCGCGGGCCCAACGTCGTGGGGCCCTTCGGGCTGATGCAGAGCTTCGCCGACGGGTTGAAGGTGTTCCTGCAGGAAACCATCATCCCCGCCGCCGCCAACCGCGTGCTGTTCCTGATCGCGCCGATCATCACCTTCACCGTCGCGCTGATCGTGTGGGCGGTGGTGCCGTTCCAGGCCGGCGTCGTGCTGGCGGACATTAATGTCGGCCTGCTCTACGTCCTCGCGACCTCGTCGCTGGGCGTGTACGGCATCATCCTCGCGGGCTGGGCGTCGAATTCGAAGTACCCCTTCTACTCGGCGCTGCGGGCGGCGGCGCAGATGGTCAGTTACGAAGTCGCGATCGGGTTCATCCTGATCTCGGTCGTGCTGTGGTCGGGTACGTTCAACCTCAGCGGCATCGTGATGGCGCAGCAGAACGTCTACCTCCACCTCAACGGCTTCATCGTGAACCCGTTGCTGTTCCCGATGGCGGTGATGTTCTTCATTTCCTCGCTGGCTGAGACGCAGCGCGCGCCGTTCGATTTGACCGAGGCGGAGAGCGAACTCGTTGCCGGCTACCAGACCGAATATTCGAGCATGTCGTTCGCGCTCTACTGGCTCGGCGAATATGCCAACGTCATCCTGATGTGCGTACTGAATGCGACCTTGTTCTGGGGTGGTTGGTTGCCGCCTATCGACTGGGCGCCGCTCTACTGGATTCCGGGTATCGTCTGGCTGTTCGTCAAGATGATGCTGTTCTTCTTCCTGTTCAGCTGGGTGAAGGCGACGGTGCCGCGCTATCGTTACGATCAGCTGATGCGGCTGGGGTGGAAGATATTCCTCCCGCTCTCGCTGTTCTGGGTTTTCTTGGTGTCCGGCGTCCTGATGTGGATGCGCGTGGGGGTTGGTTCATGAGCGTCGCTCAATACGTCAAGGCGTTCACGC
>CAXTVB010000325.1:0-2457 GCA_964247555.1 uncultured Sphingomonas sp.
CTGTCCGCCTTCTTCGCGCTCGTCGGCTGTCACGGAGTGCACGTCACGATCGGCATGCTGTGGCTGACGACGATGATGGCGCAGGTTCAGGCCAAGGGCTTCCAGGATGCCATCGTCCGTCGGGTGCTGTGCTTCAGCCTGTTCTGGCACGCGCTGGACATCATCTGGATCGCGGTGTTCACGATCGTCTATCTGATGGGAGCGGGATGATGGATCACCAGGTCGATTCCGACACCGAAGTCGAGGATTCCGCCCCCGGACAGGAAACCGGCGAGCGCGAATTGCTGTCCGGTATCCGTGGCTATGTCGTGGGGCTGGTCGTCGCGGCGCTGCTGACGGGCGCCAGCTTCTATGTGGCGGGCAGCGGATTGATCTACGGCCCCGGCATCCCCGTCGCGCTGATGGCGCTGGCGGTGGGGCAGATGGGCGTACATCTCGTTTTCTTCCTCCACATCACCACCGGACCGGACAATACCAACAACGTATTGGCGCTGGCGTTCGGAGTGCTGATCGTTGCGCTGGTGATGATCGGTTCGCTATGGATCATGGCGCATCTGAACCATAATCTGATGTCGCCGGACATGATGCAGCGGATGCAGCGTTAGGGCATTCGCGATGACGCGGTCGACGGGGCGAGGCGGCGGCGCACGAGGCGCGTGAAGTCGGCCAATCGACACATGTCGGTCCCCGGGATCGCACAGCCCGCGACCCGCAAAGTCTTCGACGACGGCCGGTCCAGCGTCAGCGGGGTCAGGTCGCGCAACTGGTCCAGCGTCTGCGCCAGATAGCGCACGCGGACATAGCGTCGCCCGGCGGCGCGGTCGCGCAGCCGTTCCAGGATCAGCGCACCGCCCAGGGCGGCGTCGTCGCGGGCATAGCCGTCGACCTTGAAATGCACGCGTAGCACAGCGGCCAGTCCGTTGACGTTGCTGTCATGCCCCACCAGCATGTCCAGCCGCGGACCGTCGACGCGCTCCAGTGATGCCAGCATCCGCCGGCCAAGCACCGCCGCCTGACGCGCCGCCATATAGGGCGGGCGGGCATGTACCGCGAACAGCAATGTGTGCAGCTCGCCCAGCCGCTCGATCGCGGCGGCATCCGCCCGGCCCCAGCCGACCTGCGCCATCGGTAGGCCTTGCGCATATTCGAGCAGCAGCACCTGTGCGGTGCCCGAGGTCGCGACGATCGGCCCGCGTAGATCGATCCCCTTGCCATCGACGGACGGCCGCAGCGATGCGGGCGTATCGATCAGCCGACAGTCGGCGGCGACGCTGTCGGCGCGGCATCCCAGCACGTCCTGCAACAGCGCGATATCTCGCGCATGGGCGCTGGCGAGGTGCGCGATGCCGCCGCTATGCGCATCGATCGACGCGACCGCGGTCGCCCCGTCGAACGGGATGGCACCGACCTCGAACGGATCGAAGATCGGATCCGTGCTGCCGCGGGGCAGATGCGCCACCGGCAATCCGCAACCCGGCGCCAGCCCCTGCGCCAGCGCATCGCCGCTGGCGATCGTTCGCGCGCTGACGTTCGTCCAGATCCGCACCGCGCCGGGGGCGGGGCAGCCGGTTGGGGCGAGCAGCCCGCCTCGTGCATAGTACGCCCGTAGATAGCTGCCCAGCAGCCGCATCCCTTCCGCGCCGTGTTCGGTGAGCAGGCTCTGCGCGACCGGCCAAGCCGGCCATGCCTCGCCCGTCGCCGTTCGAACCGGGGCTTCTCCATCCAGCGGCGCTCGAACCCCGTGACGAACGATCATCACCGCCTTTTCGAGCCGAAGCGCGCGTTTCGGTGCTGCCGCTGCCGATCCGATTGCAAGGGTGATGCCCATCAAGGCTGCGGCGTAGCGGATCGGCATTGGCGATATCAGCGCGTTCCTGCCCTCACATCGTCATCGTGAGGCTGAGCTGATAGACCCGGCCCGTCTTGATGAAGCCGCCATTGCGGTCGCTGGAAATATACTTGGTCGACGGGCCGACCGTCGCCCAATAGGTCGAGGTGTCGAGCAGGTTGCGTGCCGACGCGCCCAGTTCCAGGTGGGTGTTGATCTGATAGGCTAGTCCGAGGTCGAGTTCGCCGACCGGCTGCAGATAGATGTCGGGCTGGGTATCCTGGACGGTGACCAGGCGGCGACCGGTGTAATTGTACCACAGGCTCGCACGTACCGGTTTCATGTCGTAGACCAGCGACGCATTGTAGATCAGGTCCGGTGCCTGCGGCAGGCTGGTGTCGCGGACCAGGCCCAGCACGACATAATTCGCCGATGTCCGCTGGTACGTGACGTTGCCATCGACGCCGAACCCGCCGAGCCAGCCCTCGACGCCGTCCGCGAGGGTGAAGTGCCCGGATGCTTCGCCGCCGGTCGCATGACCGGTGAGACCATTGACGGGCTCGATCGTCACCGCGCCGCTGGAACCTGGGATCGTCTCGTTGCGCGATCCGGTCGGCACGATGATATGG
>CAXTVB010000326.1:0-2452 GCA_964247555.1 uncultured Sphingomonas sp.
TCGGCAGCTTCTCGCCGGCCGCGACCCGGATCATCAGCTCGACGAGGTCGAGGCCGGTGATCATCTCGGTCACCGGATGCTCGACCTGGAGCCGGGTGTTCATCTCCAGGAAGTAGAACCCCGCCCCCGTCGTGTCCGCGCCCGAGACGATCAGCTCGACCGTGCCGGCCGAATAATAGCCCACCGCCCGTGCCAGCGCGACGGCCTGTTCGCCCATCCGCGCGCGCATCGCGGGCGTGACGAAGGGCGACGGTGCCTCCTCGACGACCTTCTGGTGCCGCCGCTGGATCGAGCATTCGCGCTCGCCCAGATAGACGATGTTGCCGTGCTGATCGCCCAGCACCTGGATCTCGATATGGCGTGGGCTTTCGATGAACTTCTCGATGAACACGCGGTCGTCGCCGAAACTGGCCAGCCCCTCGCGCTTGGTCGCCTCGAACCCCTCCCGGACGTCCTGCTCCGAATAAGCGAGCCGCATCCCCTTGCCGCCGCCGCCGGCCGAGGCCTTCATCATCACCGGATAGCCGATATCACCGGCGATCCGCACTGCCTCGTCGGTATCCGCGATCTCGCCCAGAAAGCCGGGGACGACGTTGACGCCCGCGGCCTTGGCCAGTTTCTTCGACTCGATCTTGTCGCCCATCGCCGCGATGGCGTTCGGTGGTGGGCCGACGAAGGCGATACCCGCCTCCGCACAGGCACGCGCGAAACTCTCGCGCTCGGACAGGAAGCCATAGCCGGGGTGGATGCAGTCCGCGCCGGTCTGCTTCGCAGCCAGCAGGATCAGCTCGGCCTTGAGATAGCTCTCCGCCGCAGGTGCCGGCCCGAGGCGTACACTTTCGTCCGCCATCAGCACGTGCGGTGATCGCGCATCTGCGTCGGAATAGACCGCGACCGTCGCAATCCCCATCCGCTTGGCAGTACGCATGACCCGGCATGCGATCTCGCCGCGATTGGCGACTAGGATTTTCTTGAACATTACCGTTCCCCGGCGAAGGCCGGGGTCCAGCCCGACGAATTAACGCGTGCGATAGCGCGATCGGCGCCGCACGCCGAGGCCGAACCCCGGACTTCGCCGGGGAACGAGATGATATCGCTCACTCCGCTGCCACCCGCATCGGCTCCTCGCCCGCCAACGGCCGCAACCCGAGCTTCGCGAACAACGCCGCATCCGCGCCGCCGCCGGCATTGCCCGTCGTCAGCAACTTGTCGCCGGTAAAGATCGAATTCGCCCCCGCCATGAAGCACAAGGCCTGCGTCGCCTCGCTCATCGACTCCCGTCCAGCCGACAGCCGCACCATGCTCAGCGGCATCGCGATCCGCGCCACCGCAACCGTCCGGACGAACTCGATATCGTCGATCTTCGCCAACGGCGTATCAGCCAGCATGTCGCCCAGCACCGTCCCCCGCACCGGCACCAGCGCGTTCACCGGCACGCTTTCGGGATGCCGTGGCAATGTCGCCAGCGCATGTACGAAGCCGACGCGGTCGCTGCGCGTCTCGCCCATGCCGACGATCCCGCCGCAGCACACCGCGATCCCCGCGTCGCGGACATTCGCCAGCGTATCGAGTCGGTCCTGGAAGGTCCGCGTCGTGATCACGTTGCCGTAATTCTCGGGCGAGGTATCGATATTGTGATTGTAGTAGTCGAGCCCCGCCGCCGCCAACCGATCGGCCTGGTGCGGCTCCAGCATGCCGAGCGTCATGCACGTCTCCAGCCCCATGCCGCGGACGCCTTCGACCATCTGGACGATCGCGTCCATGTCGCGATCCTTGGGATTGCGCCAAGCCGCGCCCATGCAGAAACGCTGCGACCCCGCGGCCTTCGCCTCGGCCGCGCTGGCAAGGACGGCGTCGACATCCATCAGCTTGTCCGCCTTCAACCCCGTCTCTGCAGACGCGGACTGTGAACAATAGCCGCAATCCTCGGGACAGCCGCCGGTCTTGATCGACAGCAGCGTGCACAGCTGGACCTCGCCGGCCGCATGGTGCGCGCGGTGGACGGTCTGCGCGAGAAACACCAGGTCGTCGAACGGCAGGTCGAACAGCGCGGCGATCTCCGCACGCGTCCAGTCGTTCCTTTGCTCCCCCACCCGCTCGCGGGAGGGGGACATCGTCAGAATATCCGTCATTCCGCAGCGTCCTCTCGCGGGCCCATATTATGCCCGAGCAGCCGGAGCACTTCCTCCGCCGCCTGGATCAAATTCGTCCCGGGTCCGAAGATCGCCTGGACCCCCGCATCGCGCAGTGCCTGATAATCCTGCGCGGGGATCACGCCGCCCGCGATGACCTTGATATCCGCGCGGCCGGCGTCGCGCAGATGCGCGATGAGTTCGGGGATCAGCGTCTTGTGCCCTGCCGCAAGGCTCGACGCGCCGACGATGTCGACATCGTTCGCGATCGCCAGTTCGGCGGCCTCGGTCGGGGTCTGGAACAAGGGCCCGGGGACGAT
>CAXTVB010000327.1:0-2425 GCA_964247555.1 uncultured Sphingomonas sp.
GCAAACCAGCCCACGACCGTCGGCACCGCGACCGCGACGGCGGCCGACCTGCCGCTCGAGATCGAAGCGCTCGGCACCGTCCCGCCCGCGGCCACCGTCACGGTCCGGCCTCAGGTGTCGGGTACGATCACGCAATTGCTGTACCGCGAGGGTCAGCAGGTCCGCCGCGGCCAGGTGCTGGCGGTCATCGATCCACGTCCGTACCGCGCCGCATTGCTGCAGGCGCAGGGCGCGCTGATGCGCGACCGCGCCCAGCTGGCCAATGCCCGTGTGCTGCTGAACCGGTACAACATGCTGCTGAACGAGGATTCGGTCGCGCGCCAGGACCGCGACACGCAGGCGGCGCTGGTCGGCCAGCTCCAGGGCACGATCGCCATCGACCAGGGCGCGGCGGACCAGGCGAAGATCAACCTCGGCTATACCCGCATCGTCGCGCCGGTCGCCGGGCGCATAGGGCTGAAGGTCGTCGATATCGGCAATTATATCGGCGCGGGCGACACCAACGGCATCGCGGTCGTCACCACGCTGCAACCGATCGACGTCGAATTCGCCGTGCCGCAGCAGCAGGTCGCGCAAGTGCAGCAGCGCGTCGCCGCCGGCGCCGAAATCCCGGCGCTGGCGCTCGACAGCGCGCGCACCAGGACGCTCGACACCGGGCATTTCGCGACGCTCAACAACCAGGTCGACACGACGACCGGCACGGTGAAGGGCAAGGCGCGCTTCGCGAACGGCCAGTTCCAGCTCTATCCGAGCGAGTTCGTGAACGTGCGGCTCACCGTCGACACGATCAAGCAGGCGGTGACCGTACCCCCCGCCGCCGTCCGCTCCGGCCCCGACGGCAGCTTCGTCTGGGTGTTGAAGCCCGACCGCACCGTCACCGAACGCAAGGTGACGACGGGCGTCAACACCGGCGACAAGGTGCAGGTCGTCAAGGGTCTCGCGCTGAAGGAGACGATCGTCACCGATGGCGGCGATCGCCTGACCGAGGGCGCGAAGGTCGCGTTGCCGGGCGACAAGCCCGCCGCCGGGGCCGGTGGCCGCGGCCGTCACAAGCGCAGCTGATCGATCTTGGGTCCGTCGCGTCTCTTCATCCTGCGGCCGGTCGCGACCGCGCTGTTCATGGTCGCGATCGTGCTGGCGGGGTTCGTCGGCTTCCGCCTGCTGTCGCTCTCCGCGCTGCCGCAGGTGGATTATCCGACGATCCAGGTGACGACGCTCTACCCCGGGGGCAGCCCCGAGGTGATGAGCCAGACCGTCACCGCGCCGCTGGAACGGCAGTTCGGCCAGATGCCGGGGCTCGCGCGGATGGAATCGACCAGCGCGTCGGGCGCGTCGGTCATCACGCTGCAATTCACTTTGGCCGAGGGGCTCGACGTCGCCGAGCAGGAAGTGCAGGCGGCGATCAACGCGGCGCAGGCGCTGCTGCCCGCCGATCTGCCCGCGCCGCCGATCTACGCCAAGGTCAACCCCGCCGACGCCCCCATCCTGACGCTGGCGATCACGTCGGACACGATGCCGCTGACGCAGGTCCAGTCGATCGTCGACACCCGGCTGGCGCAGAAGATCAGCCAGATCACCGGCGTCGGCCTGGTCGGGCTGGCGGGTGGCCAGAAGCCCGCGATGCGGATCCGCGCGGATACGCAGAAACTGGCGTCCTACGGCCTCAGCCTCGCGCAGATCCGCACCGCGATCACCGGCGCGAACGCCAATTCGGCGAAGGGCAGCTTCGACGGCACCAACCGCGCGTACCAGATCAACGCCAACGACCAGCTCGAGACGGTCGACGACTACAACAACCTGATCGTCACCTACGCGAACGACGCACCGGTGCGGCTGAAGGACGTGGCGCAGGTGATCGAGGGCGCGGAGAATGCCCGGCTCGGTGCGCTGGCCAACGACACCCCCGCGATCATCCTGAACGTCCAGCGCCAGCCCGGCGCGAACGTGATCGCGACCACCGACCAGATCAAGGTGCAGCTGCCCGCGCTGCTCAAGAGCCTGCCCGCCGGGCTGCACGCATCGGTGCTGGCGGATCGCACGACGGGCATCCGCACGTCGGTGAACGACGTCGAGTTCGACCTGCTCCTCGCGATCGTCCTCGTCGTGCTCGTGATCTTCTTCTTCCTGCATTCCGCGCGCGCGACGCTGATCGCGGGGCTCGCGGTGCCGATCTCGCTGACCGGCACGTTCGGGGTCATGTACCTGCTGAACTACAGCCTGGATAACCTCAGCCTGATGGCGCTGACGATCGCGACCGGGTTCGTGGTCGACGACGCGATCGTGATGATCGAGAATATCCAGCGCCATATCGAGGACGGGATGGACCCCTTCCCCGCCGCGCTGAAGGGGGCGGGCGAGATCGGGTTCACGATCATCTCGCTGACGGTGTCGCTGATCGCGGTGCTGATCCCGCTGCTGTTCATGG
>CAXTVB010000328.1:0-2383 GCA_964247555.1 uncultured Sphingomonas sp.
GCGGCGACGAAGGCGGGATCGTCGATCCGGTCCTCCGCGACGAGCGAGGCGAAGAAGCTGTGCGTGGGCATGGCGGCGGCATAGATCGCGGCGGTGCGGATCGCCAGCGCCTTGCGCCGCGTCGGCGACGCCGCTACCCCGCACCTTCGATGCCCAGATCGGACCACCGCCCCGCCACCATGATCGAAGGCGGCGCCGTCTTCCCGCATCGCCACCTGACCGGGATCGACGGCCTCCAGCCGCACGAGATCGCGTTCCTGCTCGACGAAGCGGAAACCTGGGTCGGCGCGAACCGCGCGCACGCGACGCCCGACAAGCGCCTCGACGGCCTGACCCTGATCAACGCCTTCTTCGAGAATTCCACCCGCACGCTGCTGTCGTTCGAGATCGCCGGGAAACGGCTGGGCGCGGACGTCGTCAACATGCACGCCGCGCAGTCCAGCGTGAAGAAGGGCGAGACGCTGATCGACACCGCGCAGACGCTCAACGCGATGCGCGCCGACGTCATCGTCATCCGCCACATGTCGTCGGGCGCGGTGCGGCTGATCGCGGACAAGGTCGACTGCCCGGTGCTGAACGCGGGCGACGGACGGCACGAGCATCCGACGCAAGCGCTGCTCGACGCGCTGACGATCCGGCGGCGGCGCGGGGCGATCGCGGGGCAGCGCGTCGTGATCTGCGGCGACCTGCTCCACAGCCGGGTGGCGCGGTCGAACATCCTGGCGCTGACCGCGCTCGCCGCCGAGGTCCGCGTGTGTGCCCCGACGACGCTGATGCCCGCGGCGATCGAACGCATGGGGGTGACCCCGTTCACCGATTTCGATGCCGCGCTGCAGGGGGCGGACGTGGTCATGATGCTGCGGCTCCAGACCGAGCGGATGGCGGGCGGCTATGTCCCCTCGGCGCGCGAATATCGCCTCCGCTACGGGCTGACGCAGGAGCGATTCGCGCGGGTGCCCGATGCGCTCGTGATGCATCCGGGGCCGATGAATCGGGGGATCGAGATCGACTCGGTCGTCGCCGACCATGCGCGTTCGGCGATCACCGAGCAGGTGGAGATGGGCGTCGCGGTCCGCATGGCGTGCCTCGACGTGCTGACCCGGCGGGCGCGCGGGGTCGAGGGGTGGGTGTGATGAAACCGTATCCTCTCAACGGCAACCGTTCTCCTGCGAAAGCAGGAGCCCAGGGTCGCGCGCGATTCCCTTGGTATCCTGGGCTCCTGCGTTCGCAGGAGAACGAGATCCGTGACGCTTGGTCGAACAATATAGCCAAGCGCCTGGCGCGGCAGCCATGAACCTGCGCTTCACCAACGCCCGCATCGTCTGTCCCATAAACGGCGAAAGAACCGGCGACCTGTTCGTCCAGGACGGCGTCATCACCCACGCCCTAACCGCCCCCGCGGAAACGATCGACTGCGCCGGCAAGACGCTTGCCCCCGGCATTATCGACCTCGGCGTCTTCGCCGTCGACCGCGCCGCCTGCCGCGCGGGCGGGATCGTGCGCGTCGGCCTCATGCCCGACCAGTCGCCCGTGCTCGACGACCCCGGCATCGTCCAGCGGTCCGCGCTGGTCGGCAAGCCCGACCTGTGGATCCACCCCATCGCCGCCGCGACCCGCGCGCTGGCCGGCACGGACCTGGCGGAGATGGCGATCTGCGCCTCCGCCGGCGCGCGCGCGGTCGGCACCGGGCGCGGGGCCATCGCCGACGCGGGCGTGATGCACCGCGTGCTGGCCTATGCCCGCGACCTCGGCCTGGCGGTCGTCACGCATGCGGAGGACGGCGGCCTCGTGGCCGGCGCGGTCGCGACCGAGGGCGAGACCGCTACCCGCCTCGGCCTGCCCGCTGCGCCTGCGGTCGCCGAGGCGCTGGCGATCGCGCGCGACCTGATGCTGGCGGAGGAGACCGGCGCGCGGCTCCACATCCGGCAGGTGACGACCGCGGCCGGCTTCGACCTGGTCCGCGCGGCCAAGCGGCGCGGCGTCGCGGTGACGTGCGGCATCACGCCGTCGCATCTCCATCTGTCCGACATCGCGATGAGCGACTTCCGCACCTTCGCGCATCTGTCCCCACCGCTTCGCAGCGAAGCCGACCGGCTGGCGGCGCGCGCGGGCGTAGCGGACGGGACGATCGACGTCCTCTGCTCGGGCCACGACCCGCAAGGGCCGGAGGCGAAGCGCCTGCCCTTCGCCGATGCCGAAGCCGGCGCGGCGGGGGCGGAGACGTTGCTCCCCCTCGCGCTGATGCTGGTCCGCGACGGACTGCTGCCGCTCGACCGCCTGTTCGCGCTGCTCGCGCTTGGTCCGGCGCGGGTGCTGGGGCTGGAGGCCGGGTCGCTGGCGGTCGGCATGCCGGCGGACGTGATGCTGTTCGACGACCGGGTGG
>CAXTVB010000329.1:0-2382 GCA_964247555.1 uncultured Sphingomonas sp.
CCCTCCACCACGCGCTACGCGCGCGGTCCCCCTCCCCGTCCCGGGGAGGATTTTCAAGGCCGCCACGTCAGAAACCTTTCCAGCAGCGCGAGCCCATAGCGCTGGCTCTTCTCCGGGTGGAACTGCACGCCCAGCAGATTGTCGCGGCCGATCGCCGCCGCGACCGGCCCGGCATGATCCGTCGTCGCGAGGACGTCCGCCCCGGCATAGGCGTAGCTGTGCAGGAAATACGCCTCGCCCGGCTCCACGATCGGATGATCCCGGCCGAGCGTCACGTCGTTCCACCCCATATGCGGGACCTTCGCGGCCGGGTCGGCGGGGTCGAGCAGGCGGACGGTACCGTCCATCCAGCCCAGCCCCGCGTGCAGGCCCATTTCCTCGCCCACCTCCGCCATCAGCTGCATCCCGACGCAGATGCCGAGGAACGGTCGCGCCTTCGCCAGCGCCGCCTCGCGCAGCGCCGGCTCCAGCCCGTCGACCTTGCGCAGATTCGCCGCACACGCGCCGAACGCACCGACGCCGGGCAGCACGATCCGGTCCGCCGCCGCGACCGTCGCAGGGTCCGCGGTCACGATCAGATCGTCGCACCCCGCCGCGCGCAACGCGTTCTCGACCGACCGCAGATTGCCCGATTCGATGTCGATCAGCGCCAGCATCAGGCGACGAGGTCCGCCAGCCCGTGCGCCGCCATGCTGGCCGTGAAGGGGACGATCTTCGCCGTCGCCAGCCCCCGCGCCACGAACGGATCGGTCGCGACGACCGCCTTCACCGCGTCCGCATCGCCGCGAAAGACGATCGCGCCGCCGGTCCGCGGCACCTGCCGCCCCGACATCAGGATCACGCCCTGTTCGTAGCCGGTGGCGAGCCAGGCGACATGGTCCTTCATCGCCGCGTCGATGGCGTCGAGCGGCGCGTCGTAACTCAGCAGGACGATGCACATCGGCGCGTTCGGCCGCGCGAAGGGTTCGCTCACAGCACGCCCTTGGTCGACGGGATCGCATCCCCTTTGCGCGGATCGATCTCGACGGCGATCCGCAGCGCGCGCGCCAGCCCCTTGAACGCGCTTTCGGCGATGTGGTGGTTGTTCTCGCCGTGCAGCGTCTCGACGTGCAGCGTGATGCCGGCTCCTTGCGCGAAGCTGTGGAACCAGTGCTGGAACAGCTCGGTATCCATTTCGCCCAGCCGCTTCTGGCTGAACCGGGTCTTCCAGACGAGCCAGGGCCTGCCCGAGATGTCGAGCGCGACACGGGTCAGCGTCTCGTCCATCGGCGACAGCGCGTCGCCGTAGCGGCGGATGCCGCGCTTGTCGCCGAGCGCTTTCGCCACCGCCTCGCCGATCGCGATACCGGTATCCTCGACGGTGTGGTGCTGGTCGATATGCAGGTCGCCCACGGTGCGGACACGCAGGTCGATCAGCGAGTGGCGCGACAATTGTTCGAGCATATGATCGAAGAAGCCGACCCCGGTCGCGATGTCGTAGATGCCGGTGCCGTCGAGATCGATCGTCACCGCGATGCGGGTCTCCGCGGTATTCCGGCTGATGGTCGCGGTGCGTGTCATGGGTTTCCCCATAACGCCGATGGGCCGCCATGCAATCTTGAGCACCACGCGCTCGGTGCAATCTTGACCGGCCCCCAAAGCGCGCTACCCAAGGGGGATGAGCGACGGCCTTCCCGACAGTCTGATTCCCTATGACGAGATCGTCCAGGAGGCGCTGCGCGCGGTGGTCGGCCGCGTGCTCGGCTCGGTCGCGGCGGGCGGATCGCTGCCCGGCGAGCATCATTTCTACATCACCTTCAAGACGCAAGCCGCGGGCGTCGACATCCCGCAGCGGCTGATCGAGCGCTTCCCGGACGAGATGACGATCGTCCTGCAGAACCGCTATTGGGACCTGATCGTCGACGACACGTGCTTTTCGGTGGGCCTGAGCTTCAACCAGGTGCCGTCGAAGCTGGTCATCCCCTATTCGGCGATCACCGGCTTCCACGATCCGGCGGTGAATTTCGAACTGCGCTTCCAGGCGCAGGAGGGGCCGGACGACGGACCCGAGCCGCATGATTCGGCGGAGAATGACGGGCCCAGCGCTGCGCCGGTCGAGGATGGGTCCAACGTCGTGGCGGTGGATTTCAAGCGGAAGAAGTAAGCCGGAGCGAGCGGATTAGCGGGCGCTAATCCGCGCTCGCGCGGGCGGCGCGAACGGCCGGCCGACCTCGGCACCGCCGAGGTTCGACGTCACGGGATTCACGCCCGTGACCGGCCGTCGCGACGGGCGTTCGACTTCGCTCGGCGGGAGCATCGTCTGGGGGGCATGGTGCCGCGAACCAAAAGCGTGAGAATGCGCGGCACGATGGATGCCGGAACAAGTCCGGCATGACGGAGTAG
>CAXTVB010000330.1:0-2360 GCA_964247555.1 uncultured Sphingomonas sp.
CGAACAATGCCGGCCAGACCGTGAACGTCGTCCTGCCGCTCGTGACACCGATCAACGATGCCAACGGCCAGCCGCAGTCGCTTCTCACCGATACGACGGGGGCGGTTACGGTCGTTCCGGCCGCGACCTGCCCGGCGACCGCCAGCACGACCGGCGGAACATGTGCGCCGTATCAAACGACGTACGGCCCGTATAAGGAACAGTTCCTGGGCAATTCGGCCAGCCCGCGCCTGTCGATCGGTATCGGCGTGAACTGGAACTCGCCGTTCGGACCGCTTCGCATCGATCTCGCCAAGGCATTGCTTACCCAGCCGGGCGACGACCCCAAACTCATCACCTTCAACGTAGGAACCAGCTTCTGATGACTTTCAAACACATCCTGCTCGCCGCCGCGCTCGTTTCGCTGGCCATGCTCGTCGCCAACGCCGCGCAGGCGCAGGCCGTCGCCGTCGCCGACCCGCAGGCCGCGATGGAGAACACCAAGGCGTTCCAGGCCGCGGCCGCGACGATCCGCACGACCTATGCGTCGGCGATCACCCAGCTGCAGACGCGCCAGACCGCGATCCAGGCCGAGCTGGCGCCGCTGGTGACCAAGTTCCAGGCCGACCAGCGTGCGAACGTGGCGCAGGCGACGTTGCAGTCGGAAGCGACCGCCATCCAGACGAAGGAGAATGCGGCGCGTCAGGAACTCGGCGGCATCAGCGCCCCGATCCAGCGCGCCCAGGCCTATGCGCTGGAGCAAATCCAGCCGAAGCTGGCCGATGCCGTCACCGCGGCGATGAAGGCACGCGGCGTCACGCTGCTGCTGAAGCCCGACGGCGCGTACGTCATCCAGCCCGCGTCGGACCTGACGCCCGCGATCACGACTCAGCTCGATGCCGTCGTCCCCAGCGTCAACGCCGTGCCGCCTGCCGGCTATGTGCCCGGTCAGGCTGCCGGCGCCACCGGTGCGGCGCCGACCGCCGCGCCGACGCGTCGCCAGCCCCAGGGCCGGTAAGCTTCGTCATGCGTGACGAAACGGACGGTAGCATCGCCGCCCCGGCTTCGGCCGGGGCGGGGGCCATGGGCGCGCTCGATATCGGACGGGTCATGGCGGCGCTGCCGCATCGTTACCCCATGCTGCTGATCGACCGCGTCGAGGCGCTCGTGCCCGACGTGTCGATCGACGCGATCAAGGCGGTGACGATCAACGAACAGTTCTTTCAGGGCCATTTCCCCGGTCGGCCGATCATGCCCGGGGTCCTGATCGTCGAGGCATTGGCGCAGGCGGCGGGTATCCTGGCGGTGGAATCTCTCGGCCTCGCCGGTACGGGGAAGCTCGTCTACTTCATGGCGATCGACGGGGCGAAGTTCCGCAAGCCGGTGGAACCCGGCGTGTTGCTGCAATTGCATGCGACGTTCGTCCAGAAACGCTCCAGCGTGTGCAAGTTCGCAGGCGTTGCGAGGATCGACGGCCAAGTCGTTGCGGAGGCGAACTTCACGGCAATGATCGCCGATCCGCCGAAAGTCGTCTGACCCGGCGCCTATGGGCAATGTTCGCCACCTTTGACTTATCGGCGTGCGCAGGCTAGGCGCGCGCCTTCCTTTTGGCTGGTCGGAACCAGCCGCGCCCGGAGAAGACCCGTGAAAAAAGATACCCATCCCGAATATCACATGATCAAGGTCCAGATGACCGACGGCAGCGTGTTCGAAACCCGCTCCACCTGGGGCAAGGAGGGCGACACGATGACGCTCGACATCGATCCGCTGGCGCATCCGGCCTGGACCGGCGGTCGTGGTTCGATGCTCGACACCGGCGGCCAGGTCGCCCGCTTCAACAAGCGTTTCGGCGGTGGTCTGACGCTACGCAAATAAGCGCGTTTAACGCTTCGTTAGCCAAGCCGCGGGTATCCCGGCCTCACCGCGGTCCTCGCCGGGATCGCGGTTGAAGGACCAGGATGTTCGCTGCCGAATTTGAACCTGCCGAAAGCAATGGCCGGCGCCGCTCGCAGCGTGCGCCGGTCCAGCTCGACGCGCGGCTCGGCCGCGACGGGCTGGCGCGGACGTTGTGCAAGGTCACCGATATCTCGGTGCACGGCGCCCGGATCCAGACCTATTCCGCGCTCAAGAAGGGCGCAACGATCTGGTTGACGCTGCCGATGATCGGCTTGATCGCGGCCGACGTCATGTGGGCGGACGATTTCCTCGCCGGCTGCCAGTTCCGCATCCCGATCGATCCCGTCGCGTTCGAGACGCTGCTGGCAAGCCAGCGCTAGTCGATTGGCGGAGAGAGTGGGATTCGAACCCACGGTGAGCGTGAACCCACGGCGGTTTTCAAGACCGCTGCCTTAAACCACTCGGCCATCTCTCCGCACCGGCCC
>CAXTVB010000331.1:0-2358 GCA_964247555.1 uncultured Sphingomonas sp.
GCCCGGCCGCGATCGAGCAGCCAGCGCCGCTTTTCCAGGATATGGTCGACCCGCTTGTCCATCTCGATCGTGGCGGCATCGACGCCGTATTCGCCGCGCACCATATGTTCGGCGACCAATTGTACTTCGGTCACGATACGCTCCCATTCGGGCACCGCGGGTGCGGGCACGCTGTGTGCGATCTGGCCGGCGAACGCCTGCGAAGCGGCATCGCCGATCATCTCGGGCGCGGTCCACGCACTCGGGCGGGTCGGCAGATCGCCGGTAATCGCATAGAGCCGCCGCTGCGTCGTCCCGCGGCTGAGATAGTCCACCAACTGCCACGCCAGCGCCGGGTCGCGCGCCGTGCGGCTGACCGCAAGGCAGGTGCCCCGCGCCATCGCCGCGCCCGCGCCGGCGGGACCCGGCGTCATCGCGACGCTCCATAGGTCGGCCGGCAGGATCTGGGTACGGCGGCGCAGGTCGCCGATCGTCCCGGCATTCGACGGCATGATCGCGAACCAGCCGCGGCGCAGCGACAGGAACGTGTCCCCCACTTCCGCGCCGGTGACCATCGGCGACAACGCCTCGTCATAGATGGTCTTGTAAAATTCCAGCGCGGCGCGGAAACCCGCCGAGGCGAAATTGCCGCGGCTATCTTGATCGCGCAGCAACGGCATCCCCTGCTGCGCCGCGAAGTTGAACAGCGGTTCGGGCCAGTCGAGGAGGTGGAGCGTCGCGTAGCGATCGGGATGACGGCGCTTGATCGTGCGCGCCATGCGCAGCCATTCGGGCCAGGCGAGCGGCGGCGCGGGATAGCCCGCCTCCGCGATCAGGTCCCGCCGATAATATTGCAGCCAGCTGTCCGCCGTCCACGGCACCGCCACCGCGTGGCCGTCGACATTCACGGACGCGCGCGCACCCGAAAACTGGTCCGCCAGCAGCGGCGTGCCGGCAGGCAATGGCGCCAACGCACCGACCAGCGTCAGCTCGGCCAGCCAGTCGCAGTTGAGCATCATGACGTCGGGCAGCGAGTGGCCGGCAAAGCCCGACAGCAATTTCTCGTGGGCACCCGTCCACGGCACCGCCTGCGCATCCACCGCGATCCCGGTTGCCCGTCGGAACGGCGGCAGCAGCGACGGCGCATTCTCCCCGACCGCGCCCAGCGCCCAGAAGCTCAGCCGGCGCTCATCGCCACGGGATCCGCACGCAGCGACGGCCGCGCCGCCGGCGAGCGCCAGGAGGCTGCGTCGCGAAATCACCGCCATCTCTGTTCGTACGGTTTCAATCCCGCGCCCCTCGATCCGGACGGTAAGCGGGTCCTCCCGCGGGCCCAAGGCTTAAAACGCCAAACCCGTTGATACAGATCAGCACTACCGGAAAACGGTCTCGCGGCGCGGGACAAGGGTGCTAAGTCGCTCATAAGTCAGTGGCCGAAGAGCGCGCGAAACAGCGTGGCCGCGAAGAATTGGACAAATCGGGGGGAATTTCATCATGTCACTGGCCGCTTATCGCCGTCACCTGTCGACCGGCGCGGCATTGCTGTTGGCGATCGGGACCGCGCATGCCCAGCAACAGCCCGTGCCGCCGGCCGCGGATCCGCAGCCCGCGGCCGCCGCTGCATCGTCCGGCGATAGCGAAGGCGCCGACATCGTCGTGACCGGATCGCGCATCGTCCGTCCGGACTTCGCCGCGCCCAATCCGATCATCTCTTTCAACGCCGCGGCGATCGAACAGTCGGGCAACACGAACATCACCAATTTCCTGCTGCGCGTCCCCGCGCTGACGGGCTCGCGCGACGTCACGCAGACGGCGGGCGGCAATGGCGTATCCAGCGGGCAGTTCGGCCTCGCCGGATTGAACGAACTCAACCTCCGCAATCTCGGCACGAACCGCACGCTGGTGCTCGTGAACGGTCGCCGTCATGTGGCGGGGGAGGTCAATACCGCTGCCGTCGATGTGAACAGCATTCCCACCGACCTGATCGAGCGCGTGGACGTGCTGACCGGCGCGGTATCCGCCGTCTATGGCGCGGACGGCGTAACCGGGGTCGCGAACTTCATCCTGCAGCGTGACTTCGACGGGCTGAGTGCGCGCGCGCAGCTGGGGGTGTCGCAATATGGCGACGCCGCCAATCACTTCGTGTCGGTCATCGCCGGTCGCAACTTCGCCGACGGTCGTGGCAATCTGACGCTGGCGTACGAGTATAATTCCGATGACCCGGTCGCGAACGACGACCGCAAGTTCCTGCAGTTCGCGAACCGCCAGTTCCTGGTGCCCAATCCGAATTACCAGGCGGGCGTGGCGGGCTCCTACCAGAACACGCTGTTTCAAGGCCTGCGCTACACCAATGAATCGCCATTGGGCGCGGTCTTCGTC
>CAXTVB010000332.1:0-2313 GCA_964247555.1 uncultured Sphingomonas sp.
CATGGCGATGGACCAGCGCGACCTCGTGACCTGCTGGCCCACCGATACGGGACCGGACATGGCGACCGACGACCGGCATGTGGGGCTGACCGAACAGGCCGTCACCATGCTGCTGAACTATCTAAACGACATCTGACCCAGCCGCCGTTCCGCGGTCCGCCTGCATGCGCGCCCGCGCGCGAGCGGGATATTGGGACTGAAATCCCCTTTTTTGGAACGGCCGTTCCAGTCCCATATGCGCCACACATGATAGCATCGCGGTCACGGGATCGCGGGGGGGGCGGCCGTCCGCGGAGCCGCATAGCGCCATCGGTAACGCGACGCAGCCTGGCGACCGGATCGTGATCGGCCTGGGGCGGCGACGCGCTTGTCCGATCGTCAGCGCGACGGTCGCCTCGAACTTCGTCTCCGCCCCGGCTTCTGGATGTGGACGCTATGTCTGAGGAACAGACGGGACAGGATGTGACCGATATCATGACCCAGGACGCGCCGTCGGCGAGGGACACATTGCCGCGTTACACCGATGCGCGCCCGGTGCTCGCCACGACGCATACGGATGATGCGATCCAGGAACTGCGCCGCAAGGGCGCACCGAACCCGGTGGCCGCGATGATCGCGTCGGACCAGAATTGGCAGCGGCTGGCCGTGCCGAGCGACGTGGCGACCCGCCCGGCCGATACCGTCCAATGATGCAGCAGGCGACGGAAGGGTCCGCGGGGACCCCCGCAATGCTGACCCGTCGACAGCAGGCACGCCGCGAACAGGCCGAACGCCTGATCGCGGCGTCGCTGCAGGATCCGACGATGGCCGCGCCGTATCTGTGCGATGCGATGGCGGTATCGCGAACCTCGTTGTTCCGGCTGTTCGCTAACGAAGGCGGAGTCGCCCGCTTCATCCGCGGTCGCCGCATCGAGGCGGTCCGCGATACCTTGGTGTCGGGACCACACGACCTGTCGATCAAGGATCTGGCAAAGGCGTGGCACTTCAGCGATGCCGCGCACCTGACGCGGTTGTTCAAGCGGCATTATGGCTGGCCACCCAAACGCTATCGCATGCTCGCCGTGCAATGTGGCGGTACGCCGCCGATCGATACCGGAACGCCGATTTGAGAACTATTCTGCGGCGGTGAGGGTGGTCGGTGCCGCCATCCCCGTGCTAACCTCCGACGGCACCGCCGCGGAGAGCGAGCGCCGACCCCCAACCCTTCCTGCAGGCGGTAGTATCGGGTTACTCCGCCGCCACCCGCACCGGGATCGACTTCGACGCCGGCGTCTTCGACAATTCGTCGTGATGGCCGATCGCGATCAAAACGTTGCACTCCGGATAATAGCCCGCGACCGTCCCGGCGGGGATGTTGTACGCGGTCAGCGTCAATCCGCCCAACTGGCGATCGACGCCGTCCTCCGCATCGCCGACCAGCCGCACCGTCTGGCCGTTGGTGAGGCCAGCCGCCGCGATGTCGTCGGGATTCATCAGCAGCACGTCGCGCGTGCCCTCGATGCCGCGGAACCGGTCCGAATAGCCGTAGATCGTGGTGTTGAACTGGTCGTTCGACCGCATCGTGATCAGCCGGAACCGCCCCGGCGCATCCTTGAAGCCGATCGAATTGAGCTCGCCGGGGGTCGTGAAGACCGCCTTCCCCGACTCGGTCTTCCAGATCCGCTGGTGCGCGCCGTTGCCGCGGTAGAAGCCGCCCGCCTGATACATGCGCTTGTTGTAGTCGTGGAAATCCTCGGGGTACGTCTGCTCGATCAGGTCGCGGACCAGGCCGTAATCGGCGGTCCATTCGTCCCATTTCAGCTTGGGATTGGGCGGAAGGATCGCCTTGGCGATCCCCGTCACGATCGCGAGTTCGCTCCTCGCATCGGGCGACACCGGCTTGCGGTGCCCGATCGATCCGTTGATCATCGAGAAGCTGTCCTCGGTCGTCACGGTCTGGATGCCGCCCGCCTGCTGGTCGGTCTCGTACCGGCCGGTGCACGGCAGGATATAGGCGTGCTTGCCGGGGAAGAGGTGGCTGCGGTTGAGCTTGGTCGACACCATCACCGTCAGGTCCAGCGTCGCCCAAGCCGTCTCCAGCTTTCCCTGATCGGGAATCGCGCGCACGAGATTGCCGCCGAGGCAGAAGAACGCGCGGACCTTGCCCGCGAACAACGCTTCGGTCGCCTCGACGATGTTGTAGCCGTCGTCGCGCGGCGAAGTGATGCCGAACAGTTCGTCGATCTTGTCCAGCGGGACGAGATGCGCCTTCTCGGCGCTCCCGACGGTACGCTGTCCCTGCAGGTTGCTATGGCCGCGGACCGGGCAGCACCC
>CAXTVB010000333.1:0-2279 GCA_964247555.1 uncultured Sphingomonas sp.
GTTGCTGTGCTTCTTCGCGAAGAGCCTCGCCTTCCTGCTGATCGTCCGCGCGGCGCAGGCGATCGGCGCGGCGGCGGCGCTCAGCCTTTCGGCGGCGTTGCTTCGGCAGATCTACCCCTCCGACCGGCTGGGTCGTGGGCTCGGCATCAATTCGGTGGTCGTGGCCAGTTCGGCCGCGGCGGCACCGACGATCGGCGGGCTCGTGCTGGCGATCGCGCCGTGGCCATGGGTATTCGCCAGCGCGGTGCCGTTTGCGGTCCTGTCGCTGATCCTCGGCCGTGCCCTGCCCGACCCGCCGCCGCGCGACGCGCCGTTCGACGTACTAGGCGCGGTGATGTGCGCCGCGATGTTCGGGCTCGTCATCGGCGGCCTGGAAACGGCGGTGCATGGCGACAGCCCGGTGGTCTCCGCCGCGATCGTCCTGACCGGTGCGCTGATCGGTTTCGCGTTCGTACGGCGCGAGCGCGGCGAGCCGAACCCGATCCTGCCGCTCGCCCTGCTCGCGCAACCGGTCCTCGCGCTGTCGGTGATCGGCGCTTACACCGCGTTCATCGCGTCGATGACGCTGCTGGTGTCGACCCCGTTCCGTCTGCATGCGCTGGGGTTCAGTGCCGCCTTCATCGGGGGGGCCATCGCGCCGTGGCCGCTGACCAACATGATCGTCGCGCCGTTGGCGGGCACGCTGTCCGATCGCATCCCCGCGGGCCTGCTGGGCGGGATCGGCATGGCGATCTCCGTCGTCGCATTGGCCTTTCTCGCAGCGTTACCGGCGCACCCGACCTATTTCGACATCGCCTGGCGGATGGCGCTGTGCGGATCGGGGTTCGGCACCTTCATGCCGCCCAATGCGCGGCTCATCATCGGATCCGCGCCGCGCGCCAGGGCGGCCGCGGCGGGTGGTCTGGTATCGACGGTAAGGCTGGTGGGACAGACCACCGGCGCGACGCTGGTCGCCGCGCTGCTGGCGCTCGGGGTCGGTTCGAACTGGGTGCCGCCGCTCGTCGCCGCCGGTTTCGCCCTGGTGGCGGGGCTGTGTAGCCTTGCCAGGCTGCGGCCGTCGATCCGCAATCCGGGAACGACGGAGACGCAGGATGCAGTGCCGACGCTGAAGACGACGCGTTGACGATCCATCGCCGGAACACCCCCCGCGCTCCCTCGTTAGGATCGCATCCCCACGCAGAAGAGGAATTGCGATGCCCTACGTGAAGACGCGCGACGGTACGGACATCTACGTCAAGGATTGGGGCCATGGCCGTCCCGTCATCCTCCTCCACGGCTGGCCGCTGAACGCCGATAGTTGGGACGCGCAGGCGATGGCGCTGGCCGACGCCGGCTTTCGAGCGATCGCCTATGACCGTCGCGGGTTCGGCCGGTCTGCGCAGCCTTGGGACGGCTATACCTATGACACGCTGGCGGACGACCTGTCCGACGTCATGGCGGAAACCGGTGCGGACAGCGATGCGACGATCGTCGGCTTCTCGATGGGCGGAGGCGAAGTCGCCCGCTATATGAGCCGGCATGACGGCAAGGGCGTGATCGCCGCGGGGCTGATCTCGTCCGTCGTGCCGTACATGCTGAAGACCGACGACAATCCGGACGGCACGCCGCAATCGACGTTCGACCAGATCGCGGACGGCATCAAGACCGACCGGGCGAAGTTCTTCCACGACACGTTCGTCCCGCAATTCTACGGAGTCGGAACCTTTTCCAGCCCGGTCAGCCAGGAACAGGTCGACTATTCGACCGCGCTGGCATTGATGGCCGGGTTGAAGCCCACGCTCGCCTGCGCCGAAGCGTTCGGCCACACGGACTTCCGCCCCGACCTCCCGGCGTTTCGCGTGCCCACGCTGATCGTTCACGGGACCGGCGACGCCACCGTTCCGATCGACGCCTCCGGCCGCGCCGCTGCCCGCGGGATCAGCGGCAGCCAGTTGGTGGAATATGACGGCGCCCCGCACGGGCTGAACGTGACGCATAGCGATCGGCTGACGAGCGATCTGCTGCGGTTTCTGGGGCGGTGAGGCGCTTGACGCGGTGACCCCCTCCTTTTCTTCGTCACCCCGGGTTCGACGCTGGGGTGACGAACCTAGATATTCACACCTATTTTGCGTCCAATGGAACGATGACCTCGTCGGGGTGCGCGACGTTCAGTTGCTTGCGGACCATCTCGTCGACCATGTCCGGGTTGGCATGATCCGGGTCCAGCAACGCGACGCGGTTGCGCAACACCGTACGCTTCGCATCCAGTGCCGCATAATCGCGTTCGTGCGATACCAGCT
>CAXTVB010000334.1:0-2275 GCA_964247555.1 uncultured Sphingomonas sp.
AGTGGTTCGGCGACCTGGTCACCATGGACTGGTGGGACGACCTGTGGCTGAACGAGGGCTTCGCCTCCTGGATGGAGAACAAGACCGCTGCCGATCTCAACCCCAGCTGGGATGCCGACGCGTCCGCGGTGGCGTCGGACCGGGAGGGCGCGATGGGCATCGACTCCACCAGCGCGACGCATCCGATCGTGCGTCACGTCGAGACGGTGGACCAGATCGGCGAGGCGTTCGACGGCATAACCTATGCCAAGGGGCAGGCGGTCATCGGCATGATGGAGGCGACGCTGGGCCCCGTCGTCTTCCGCGACGGTATCCGCCGCTACATGGCGAAATACAAGTACGGCAACACCGCCACCGACCAGCTGTGGGACGAACTGTCGGCGGCGGCGGGGCGGCCGGTGACCCAGATCGCGCATGATTTCACGCTGCAGGGCGGGGTGCCGCTCGTCACGGAGGCCGGCGCGCGGTGCGTGAACGGGACGACGGTGGCGACGCTGGCGCAGGGCCGGTTCGGGATGGACGCCGCGTCGAAGACGCCGCAGACCTGGCACGTTCCGCTGACCGTCGCGACCCTCGGCGGTGGCACGTCCAGCGCGGTTGCGACCGGGCCGGCGACCGACGTGTCGGTCAAGGGCTGCGGGACGCTCGTGCTCAATCACGGCAAGGCGAGCTATATGCGCGCGATGTACGACGAGGCGGGCCATGCCGCGATCGTGCGCGACTATCCGCGGCTGGCGCTGACCGATCGGCTGGGCACGCTGGGCGACGATTTTGCGCTGGCGGAGGGCGGCTATCAGGACCTGTCGCGCTATTTCGCGCTGGCCGCACAGATCGACGCCCAGTCGCACCCGCTGGAATGGGCGATGGTGTCTGGAGATATCGGCGGCTTGGCAGGCTTCTACCGGGATACGCCGCTGGAGGCTTCGCTCCGCGCGAAGACCGATGCGATCCTGTCGCCCGAGCTCCAGCGGATCGGCTTCACCGAGCGCAAGGGCGAATCGCCGCAGACGACCAACCTGCGCGAGGATCTGATCAGCCGTATGGGCGCGGACGGCGACGCCGCCGTCGTCGCGCAGGCGCGGGCCTATGTCGGCCGGCTGGCGACCGACCCGACCGCGATCCCGCCGGCGATCCGCAACCCGATCCTGTCGACCTACGCGATCAACGCGACGCCGGCGGAATGGGACAATCTGCTCGCGCTGACGAAGGCGGAGACGAGCCCGGTCGCCAAGAACCGCTTCGTCTCGTTGCTCGGCGCGGCGCGCGATCCGGTGCTGGCGCAACGCGCGCTGGGGCTGCTCAAGACCGATTCGATCACGACCCCGCAAAAGGCGTCGCTGTTGCGGTCGATCGCCGGGCGGCATCCCGACATGGCGTTCGACTGGGCGGTGGCGAACAAGGCGCTGGTCGACGGCTTCGTCGAGCCGAGCACGCGGTCGGGCTATATCGTCGGGCTTGGCGGTGCGTCGAACGATCCGGCGATGTCGGGACGGATCAAGGCGTGGGGGGACAAGAACCTGCCCGCCGCGTCGCTCGGGGGGATGAAGCGGACCCTGGCGTTCATGGCGGTGCGCAAGGGGACCGCGGATAGGCTGCGGCCGGCGGTCATGACGTGGCTGGGGGCGAAGTAGCAGCCGTTCCCCGGCGAAGGCCGGGGTCCAGCCCTAAACAAAAACCGATGCGCCAGCATCGATCGGCGCTGCGCGCCGAGCCTGGGCCCCGGCCTTCGCCGGGGAACGGAAAGTGTCAGTCCACCCGCACCAACCCCCCCGCACACGCCTTCGCCTTCGCCACATAATGCTGCGCCGACACGCGCAGCATCGCGCGCTGGGTCTCGTCCAGCGCACGCACCGCTCGCGCCGGGCTGCCGACGATCAGGCTGCCCGGCGGGAAGGTCTTCCCCTCGGTCACCAGCGCACCGGCGCCGACGATGCATTCCTCCGCGATGACCGCGCGATTCAGTATGATCGCGCCCATCCCGATGAGTACGCGGTCGGCGATCGTGCAGCCGTGCAGGATCGCATGGTGGCCGATCGTGCAATCCTCGCCGATGGTCAGCGGCGCGCCGGGATCGGAATGCAGCATCGCGCCCTCCTGCACGTTGCTACGCGCGCCGATATCGATGGTGGTGTTGTCGGCGCGGATGACCGCGCCGAACCAGACGCTGGCTTCGTCGCCCAGGACGACATCGGCGATCAGGTCTGCGCTGGGCGCGACCCAGGCGTCGGTGCCGAGCGCCGGGCGTTGTCCGGCGAGTTCGTAGAGTGGCATGGGT
>CAXTVB010000335.1:0-2152 GCA_964247555.1 uncultured Sphingomonas sp.
CGGCGAAGGGGCCGGTTCCCCCGGGACCGCCCCCCCCCTCCCTCCGGGCCGCCTCGATCCCTGCCTGCGCCGCATCCAGCCGCTCGGCGCAGCGGAGCCGCAACCGGTCGCCACGCTCGTACAGGCGGATCGAGTCGTCCAGCGTCGCCTCGCCGCTTTCCAGGCGGGAGACGATCCGCTCGAGTTCCTTCAACGCTTCCTCGAACGACAGATCGTCTATGGGTGTGTCCATGACGACGCTATGGCGCAGGCGCTGCGCAAGGGTCAAGGATGGGCGCGAGAGCGCACGCCTTTGACGATGACAACCGCTTGAGGACGTTATCCCATGTTTACGGGCTGAGGTCCTGCGAAACCGAAGCGTGCGGTTCTCAGGCAGCGGCGTGGGTGGGCGCGGCACGCGTGCGGTCGCGCCCCGAAGCCTTCGCATCGAACAGAGCGCGATCGGCACAGCGGTAAAGCGCGTTCCAGTCGCTTTCTCGCGATAGGATGCCGACGCAGGTACCGATGCTGGCGGTCACGCGCAGGTCGAACGGCATGCGCTCGGCGCGGAGGCGGTCCAATATGTCCGTCGCGGCGAGGTCGGCGTCGGCATCGACGACGATCGCGAATTCCTCGCCGCCGAAGCGCGATACCAGCGCGTCGGCCGGCACCGCGGCACGCAACGCGCGGGCGAAGACGCGCAGCACCTCGTCGCCGCCGTCGTGGCCGATCGTATCGTTGACGGTTTTGAAGTGATCGATGTCCGCCAGCAGCAGCGTTTGCCCGCCGGGCCGACCGATCGCACGCGCCAGGAACGCACGACGGTTGAGAAGGCCGGTCAACGGATCGATCTCCGCGAGTTGCAGCGCCACCATCTCACGCGCCTCCGCCTGATCGCGTTCCCGGCTGAGCAGATAGATGCGGTAGGCGATCGCCAGGCTGCATAGCAGCGCCTCGAGCGTCATCGAGATGATCGTCGAATGGTCGATCCAGGAGCGCCATCCGATGAACGACAAGGCGTTGGCGATGCGCAAGCCCGCGAAACCGATCGGTAACGCCCACGTGATCGCGAACAGCCAGAGATATTTGCTCCGTTCGTGCCAGGCGCGCCAGAGGATCGCCGGGACCAGCAGCAGCAGGAGGATGAAGGTTGCGACCACCACATGATCGAGCAGGCGCGCATGCCACGGTGTACCGAGCGCATAGAGCAAGCCGCTGCCGATCACGGCTGCTGCCGCCGCGGCGCTTGCGTGGTCGAGCCAGCCGGTGAAGACCTTCTTCTCGAAGAAGGCGCGCGCGAAGAAAACCACCGCGGCGCCCGATAAGCCGAGGAATACCGCGTTCAACCGCAACCGATCGTTGTTGTCCATTTGCGGCAGCCACTCGCCGAGCATGCCCGACGTCGTCGTCGCGTAGCCGATCAGGCATAACAGGAGCATGCAATAAGCGGGCTGGAACGCCTGGCGCAGCGCGGCCCATAGCGCCAGGTTGCAGACCAGCATCGCGAGCGCCATTCCGAGGGATCCGCCATACAGCCCGGCGAGCCGCACTTCTCGTTCCGCCAGGTCGCCGGTTCCGGATATCGCGGCCCCGAGCACGATGCCGCGAATATTCGTCGCACCGCGTACATGCCACAGCAGCCGGACCGGCGCCGCACCATCCGACGGGATGGGGAGCGCGATAAGCGCGCCGAGCCGCAAATGCGCGCCCGCCGTGCGTGACGTAACGCCCACGCGCGCGATCCGATGATCCGCCCGCAGGACATACAGCGTCAGTGAATCCTGCCAGGTGCTGGCGGTGGTCGCGACGTGTGACGTCGCCATGTCGCCGGTCAGCGGTTCGGACAACACCCAGAAATCGCCGCTCCCGAACCGGGTTTGCGGCGTCTTGCAGTCGAACCGGTCCGGCTCGGCGAACAGCGCCCGAGCGGTCATGCCGGGGGCGGCGCGGAGGATGCACGGATGGAGCGGGAGGGCGGTGGCGTGCGCCGAAGTCGGCAGGACGGCACCGAGCAGGAACGCTGCCAGGCTCAGGACCAGAAATGCCGCACGCGGAATTAGCATGCATCCGCTTAGCCGGGGCGGCGGAAAGTTTCGGTAAACGTGGCGAAGGTTGTCCACCGAGCGACCCTGAGATCGCCCGGTGTAAAGTAAACTTTACTCGGCGGAAACCG
>CAXTVB010000336.1:0-930 GCA_964247555.1 uncultured Sphingomonas sp.
GGCTTGGTGGCTGGCAGCACGGTGGCCGGCAGCACGCTCGGCAGCAGTTTGACGGGCAGCCCGGCGGCAGCGGCGCCCGACCCGATGATCGCCGACCTCGGCACCCGCATCCAGGCGATCCAGCTGCAGGTGGCGCCCTATGTCTCCGCCAGCACCACTCTGCAGTTCCGCTCGGGCAGCGCCGGGACCGGCAAACTCGCGACCTACGGCGTGCCGCTGGAGGGGAGCTTCTCGCCCGGCGGCGTCGGCCGCGTCACCTTCGCCGCGACGCCCACCTACCTGAACGCGGGTCAGGTGTCTTCCGACACCGGCGACGCACAGAATTTCGGCACCGCGGTCTTCGACAATCTCATCAACGCGGCCTACGGCCGTACGGTGATAGCAGCGCCAGGCTCCCAGACCGCCACCGGCGTCGGGCTCGACTTCGCCTACGCGTATAAGTGGCTTTCTGCCGATGTCGGCAGCACGCCGCTCGGCTTCCGCGTCAGCAACGTGATCGGCGGCGTCGAGATCGCGCCGACGATCGCGCCGAACCTCATACTGCGGGTGACGGGCGAGCGCCGGGCGGTCACCGACAGCCTCGTCGCCTATGCCGGCGCCTATGATCCTGGGACCGGCATGACATGGGGCGGTGTCACACGCACGCGGGCGCACGCGCAGCTCGAATTCTCGCCGGGTCAGGCGAACTTCTACGCCGGTGGCGGGTATGACCGGCTGCAGGGGCAGAACGTGGTGAGCAACAACGAGGTCGAGCTCGGTGCCGGCGGCAGCTACCCGGTGTACAAGACGCCCGCCGACGAGGTGCGTGTCGGCCTCAACCTCGTTTATTTCGGCTACAGCAACAACCAGGACCACTTTACCCTGGGCTATGGCGGTTATTTCAGCCCGCAGCAATTCTTTGCCGCCCTGTTCCCGGTCAACTATCGCGAC
>CAXTVB010000336.1:940-2142 GCA_964247555.1 uncultured Sphingomonas sp.
GTGGCGGCGATCGTGCCGGTGACCTGGACGGCGACGCGCGGACCATTGACCTATACGCTGGGTGGCTCCCTCGGCGTGCAGACCTTCAACGCGGATGGAGGCGCGATCTTCCCGAATGAGCCGGGGCTGCAACAATTGGTGCAACAGTACAGCACGCTCGATAGCGCGGTACAGGGCAGCTACGCGAGCCAGAATGTCTCGGGCGTCGTCGGTGGAGTGAACGGCAGCTTTGAGTATCACCTGACGCCGGCGCTGCAGGTCGGCGGTTCGGCGGCCTACCAGAAATCCGCCGATTGGAATGAGGCCGACGTTATGGCTTCACTGACACCGTTTGATGAACGACCGCGCGGCATGACGCAGGACGGCATTGCCGAACAGATTCGCCGCCGCCTCGCTTCCTTGCCCGGCATCAATCTCGTCATGTCGCAACCCATCAGCGATCGCGTCGACGAGATGGTGAGCGGCGTGCGCGCCGATGTGGCCGTGATGCTGTACGGCGAAGACCTCGACGTGCTCGTGCAAAAGGCTGGCTCTATCGCAAGGGTTGCAACCGGCATCCAGGGAACGCAGGACACGCGCGTGGATCGCGTGGGCGGTCAGCAGTACCTGAACATCGATATCGATCGCAAAGCGATTGCGCGGTATGGCTTGAACGCGGCTGACGTGAATGACGTGATTGAAACCGCCATCGCTGGCAAGGCAGCGACAGAGATCTACGAGGGCGAAAAGCGCTTTAGCGGCGTCGTCCGGCTGCCTGCGGAACTGCGCGACAGCGTGGAAGACATTCGTCAGTTGCTGGTCAGTTCTCCCGCTGGACCACGCATCCCTCTGTCGGAACTTGCCAGCGTCAAGGTGGTCGAAGGTCCGGCGCTGATCAATCGCAGCATGGGCAAGCGGCGCATCGTCGTCGGTATCAACGTGGAAGGCCGCGACCTCGGCGGCTATGTGAAGGAACTGTAAAGCAAGGTGGAGCAGCAGGTGCCGCTGCCGCCCGGCTACACGCTGGAGTGGGGCGGCCAATTCCACAACATGGAACGCGCCCTGCACCACCTGATGATCATCGTTCCCATCACCGTTGCGGCCATCTTCTTCCTGCTGTTTGTCCTGTTCAAGTCCCTGCGGTTTGCCGCGCTCATCATCACGGTTCTGCCGCTTGCATCCATCGGCGGCATCCTTGGCTTGTTTGTTTCGCGAGAGTACCT
>CAXTVB010000337.1:0-2051 GCA_964247555.1 uncultured Sphingomonas sp.
GCCCTTGGCCCTAAGCTCCTGGAACACCTCGGAATGAATGAGATGGACTTGGCGGAGGTTGGGCTGCGACGGATCGATCGCCACGCGCGAGCGGTGCTTTACAGTTATGCCTTGGTGAGCGTCCCCTTCCACTCCCAACCCGGCGAGGACATTGATGTGCGCAACGCGTCGCTTGGAGAAGCCATGTACCTCATCGCGCGCCACCGCCGTTACTTGTCCGATCATAGCGCGAGCCCCGTTTCGATGCGGTAGACTAGGGAAGCAACGAAGGCGTCACAACCAGACGCCTCGGTCCAGAGAAATGCGCGGCGTTCGCCCGTCACTTCCCAAGCGCCCTATCGCCGGTCGACCAAGAATTGCCCCGATGCTACTCCACCTGCATCGCCGCCAGTTCATGCCCATCCGGGTCCCGAAAGTGGAATCGTCGACCGCCCGGAAAGGCGAAGATCGGCTTCGTAATGGTCGCCCCCGCCCCCTCCACCGCCGCCAGCACCGCGTCGAGATCGTCCACCGCGATCACCGCCAGCGGAGCGGCAGTCTGCTCGGCGGTGTCCGCCTGCAACCCAATATCGGTATCGCCCGACATCGTCGATGCATAGGTCGGACCGAAGTCGGTCAGGTCCCAGCCGAACGCTGCGGCGTAGAACGCCTTGCTTGCGTGCATGTCCGCCACCGGGAGTTCCAGATACGCCAATCGTGCCATCGCCGCCTCCAATGTTCTTGATACGTTCTATGCCGAAGCGTACAGCGACGCAATGGCCAAAGCCCGACCCGTCCGCGGCGCGACGCTGAACCACGAGAGCGCGCGGTTCAATCTGCCCGCGACCGAGGCGGACGGCGACTGGCTGGATGCGCAGGACGCGATCGACGGCGCGCCGCCCCGGCGTCGAACGACGGTGACGGTCGAACACCCCCGGACGATCATCAGCCGCAACGCGTCCCCGGACATTGGCTTCGATCGCTCGATCAATCCCTATCGGGGATGCGAGCATGGCTGCATCTACTGTTTCGCGCGGCCCACCCACGCCTTCCACGACCTGTCGCCGGGGCTGGACTTCGAAAGCCGGCTGTTCGCCAAGCCCGAGGCCGCTGCGCTGCTCCGGACCGAACTCGCCAAACCCGGCTACGAAGTGAAGCCGATCGCGCTCGGCACCAACACCGACCCCTATCAGCCGATCGAGACCGACTGGCGGATCACGCGCGGAATCGTCGAGGTGCTGGCGGAGACGGATCATCCGCTGACGATCACGACCAAGTCCGACCGGGTGCTGCGGGACATCGATCTGCTCGCACCGATGGCAGCGAAGGGCATCGCCGCGGTCACGCTGTCGGTGACGTCCCTCGACCCGCGCATCGCCATGACGCTGGAGCCGCGTGCGCCGCATCCCGAACGGCGGCTGACCGCGGTGCGGCGGCTGGCGGATGCCGGCGTGCCGGTGCATGTCTCGATCGCGCCCGTGATCCCGGCGATCACCGACCACGAGATGGAGCATATCGTCGAGCGCGCCGCGGAGGCCGGCGCACGTGGGGTGTTCTTTCTGCCCGTCCGCCTGCCGTACGAGGTCGCGCCGTTGTTCCGGGCGTGGCTCGACGCGCATTTTCCGGACCGGGCGGGGAAGGTCATGGCGACGATCCGGTCGCTTCGGGGCGGGCGGGACAATGATCCGGACTTCTTCACGCGGATGCGGGGCGAAGGGCCCTGGGCCGATCTGATGCAGACGCGGTTTCGCCTGGCGTGCCGCAAGCATGGGCTTGGGCGGGAACGAATCCTGTTGCGGACGGACCTCTTCCGCGCGCCGCGGGGGCCGCAGGGGGAGTTGTTCTGATGCTTCATCTACCGCCACCCCTCTCCCAAACCCGTCACCCCGGCCTTGCGCCGGGGTCCATGGTGCCGCGAGCGCGTAGGTAGCACCTCCTGTCCAGTGCCCGCCGCCCGCTGGACCCCGGCGCAAGGCCGGGGTGACGGAGGTCTGCTCGCGACCTCACCCCGCCCCCACCCCCGCCCGGCATGCCATCAACGGCTGGATTCGCGTCCCGAACGCCTCCACCCC
>CAXTVB010000338.1:0-2045 GCA_964247555.1 uncultured Sphingomonas sp.
GCTGCCCGCGGTCCAGCATCAATTGGAGCGACGCGATCGCCAGACCCAGCATCGCAAAGCCGAAGAGGTCGAGCTTGATCTTCACCGACGACCGCGTTTCGGACAGGAACAGGTACAGCCCGGCAAAGGCCAGAATGCCGATCGGCAGGTTGATGAAGAACACCCAGCGCCAATTGTAACTGTCGGTAAGCCAACCCCCCAGCGCCGGGCCGACGATCGGCCCCAGGATCGCGCCCATCGTCCAGATCGACATGGCGGGACCGTGATTTTCAGGCGGGTTGATGTCCAGCAGGATCGCCTGGCTCATCGGCACCAGCGCCGCGCCGAACACGCCCTGCAACAGCCGGAACCCGACCAGCTCGCCGAGCGAGGTCGCGATCCCGCACAGCCCGCTCGCGATCGTGAAGCCGACGATCGAATACAGCATCAGCCGTCGCCGCCCGAACCGGCTGGCCAGCCAGCCGGTCAGCGGAGTGCAGATCGCCGCGGCGACGATATAGGAGGTCAGCACCCAGGTGATCTCGTCCGCCGACGCCGAAACGCTGCCCCGCATATGCGGCAGCGCGACGTTCGCGATGGTGGAATCGAGCGAGTTCATGACCGTCGCCGCCATCACCGACGCAGTGATGAATCGCCGCGTCGTCGGATCGGGATATTGGGCCGTCACCGGCTCGCTCATTGCCGGACGGCCGGGGCGGGACCGGTGGTGGGCGCGGTGTCCGGGCCGAACAGGTGACGCGCATGGCCGGTATCGGTCGTCACCTCGACGCTCAGCCCGGCATGCAGCGGGATGTTCGCCGGAATGCGGTCGATCTCGAACTCGACGGGCAGGCGCTGGACGACCTTGACCCAGTTGCCCGTCGCGTTTTCGGGCGGCAGGATCGAGAAGCTGTTGCCGGTGCCCGGGCTGAAGCTCGCGAGCCGAGCGGTCAGGTTCAGATCGGGGAAGGCGTCGATCCTGATCGTCGCGGGTTGCCCGATGCGCATGTAGCGCAACTGGTTTTCCTTGAAATTCGCCTCGACCCAGATGTGCGTCCCCGCCAGGCTGAACACCGGTTTCGCCGCGGTCACGTAATCGCCGACCTGGAGCTGATCGACCTTCGTGACGATCCCGTCCTGCGCCGCGCGAACGACGGTGTAGCCGAGGTTCAACTGCGCGCGATCCAGCGCGGCTTGTGCGGCGCGGACGCCGGGCTGTGCCGTCAGCGGACCGTCGATGTTGCCCGACAGCTGCGCCTGGACGCTGGCGTTCTGCTGGTTGGTGGTCTGAATCGCCTGGCGCGCGGTCTGCGCCGCCAGCTGCGCCTGGTCATATTGCGCCTGGCTGGAGATCCCTTCCGCAACCAACTGCTTCTGCCGCGCGGCCTCGCGCTCGGCGAACACGACGCGGGTCCGGGCGGTGGCGAGTTCGGACGCGCCTTGCGCGTAATTCGCCCGCAATGCGCCGACCTGCGTCTTCGCGGTGGCCAGCTGCGCCGCCGCCTCGTCGACCGCGGCCTGATACGGGGCGGGGTCGATGCGGAACAGCACCTGGCCCTTGGTCACATGCTGGTTGTCGTGGACCTCGACCGAGACCACGCGCCCGGCGACGTTCGGGCTGACGGAGACCAGCCCCGATTGCAGATAGGCGTTGTCGGTCGCCTCGTAGCGACCGGCGTGCAGGTAGAAGAACAGCGCACCGACGACCACGATGATCGGCGCAGCGAGCAGCAACGGCAGACGCAGTCGACGGAAGCGCGATGGCCGTTCCACCGGATCGAGCGCGGCACGCGGTGCGGTTTCCGGTGCCGTCTGTTCGGACACGGTCGTGCCGGAGGCGAACTCGTCGCCCATCACGTCATGCCCTTCGGCTTCGCGATGGTGCTCGATACGAGAAGGCATGTCCGCCATAATTCTCCCCCCGTCGGCCGACGAACGACGCCACGCATCGGCCGGTGCCGTCAATGCACCGACCAATGCGCAGCGACGCGAAAGGATCACGCCAGGATGTCGTGCGGTGCACAAATCACCCTAATGATATTATTACGCATGTGATATGAGCCTTA
>CAXTVB010000339.1:0-2030 GCA_964247555.1 uncultured Sphingomonas sp.
ATGCTCGCCCGAACCAAGCAAAGCCGCCGGCACCGCCAGCATCGCGCTGCCTTCGAACGCCTCGATCGGAACACCGGCGGCGATCCGGCCGTGCAGCGGGATTTCGACGACGTCGTTCGCCGGTTCCGAAGCGGGCCGGATATTCGCGGGCCGCACCGGTGGAGCCTTGCGCTCGGGCCGTTCGGGCATCCGCAAGATTTCGAGCGCGCGGGCACGATTGGGCAAACGCCGAATGAAGTGCCGCTCCTCCAGCGCCGAGATCAGGCGGTGCACGCCCGATTTGGACTTCAGGTCGAGCGCGTCCTTCATTTCCTCGAAAGAGGGCGACACGCCGGTTTCGTTCAACCGATCGTTGATGAAGCAGACGAGCTCGTGCTGTTTGCGCGTGAGCATGGTGTTCCTCCGTCCAGAACAGACGCGGAACCTATATGGAACATGGTAAAGCGCGTCAAGCGATGACGAGGATTTCCGCCGAGTCGCCGGGCGCGGCAGGTGGCGCGCCTACGGAGCGTACGATCAAGCAGTTCGATCGTGCGAGCGTCAGCAACATCGAACTGTCCTGGATCGTGGAGGCATAGGTCAGCCCGTCGCGGATCTCGCCGCGCAGATAATCGGTGCGCGGGCCGTTTGCCGGCAACGCCTCGCCCAACGTCACGCGGACGGTCCGGGGCAGGGGATCGCGCGCCCCGGCCAGATGCGCGATCAGCGGCCGGACGAACAGTTCGGCGGTGACGAAGGCGGATACCGGATTGCCGGGCAGCCCCAGCACCATCGCCTCCCCGAGCCGCCCCGCCATCATCGGCTTCCCTGGCCGAAGCGCGATCCGCCAGAAATCGATCGACCCACCCGCGGCCAGCAGCGCAGGCCGAACCAGGTCGTGATCCCCGACCGATGCGCCCCCGGTCGTCACCAGCAGGTCCGCATCCACCGCGGCGAACGCATCGCGCATGACGTCCAACCGATCGGGCAGGATACCGAGGTCGACGATATCGACGGCCTCGTTCGCCAGCATTGCCGCCAGCATGACGCCGTTCGACTCCGGCAGCGCCGTACCTCGGGTTGGCTGGCCCGCGGCCACGAGTTCGTCGCCCGTCGCGGCGATCGCCACGCGGACGCGGCGTCCGACGGTGACCGTAGCGGCGCCCCCCGTGGCGGCGACCGCGACCCGCGCCGGGGTCATCCGCTGACCCGCTTCGATCAAGACGGCGCCGGTGTGGAAGTCGAGCCCGCGCGGGCGGACGTTGCCGCCGTGCTTCGACGGTCCTTCGCCCACCAGCATGAGCGCCGCGCCGTCGCGGCCGGCCTCTTCCTGGATCAGGACGCTGTCGGTGCCTTCGGGCATCGCCGCGCCGGTGAAGATACGCGCCGCCTCTCCTTGCCCGACCGCGGTCGCGAAGGGGCGCCCCGCCGCGCTTTCGCCGATCACGCGCCAAGGGCCGGGCCGATCCGCGAAGCGGATGGCATAGCCGTCCATCGCGGACAGGTCGGCTGCGGGCTGCGTCCGCTGCGCGACGACCGGCGCATGCGTCCAGCGACCCGCCGCTCGTGCGATCGGCATGTCCTCGCTCGCGACCCGGGGTGCCATCGCGAACAAGCGTGCCTGAGCATCGGCGACGGGACGGAGCGGAGGGGCAGGCGTGGTCATCGGCTGGCGACGTAGGCCGGGGGCAGGGGGTGCCGCAAGAGCGCACGGGAATGGGCCAGCGTCGCTGTCTTGACGCGGTCGGGCTTCGGCCGCAGCATCCGGGCTCTGATCGCAAAGGCCGAAAGAGCCCCGCCGACCAGGAGAAGGATATCAGGAGTTCGGATGATGGAACATTTCAACCAGCTCATTTGCGATTATCTCGGCCGCGGCATGGGCGACGGCGCGACCATGTTCGGTTCGGGTGTCGCGGTCTTCGCGTCGCTGTTTCTAGCGGCAGCGCTGGGTTTCATCTGAACCGCGCACTCCAGGTCAGGCGGGCGCCGTCCATTCGCCCGACTTGCCGCCCTGTTTATGCAGCAAACGGACGCCCTCGATGGTCATCCCC
>CAXTVB010000340.1:0-2023 GCA_964247555.1 uncultured Sphingomonas sp.
TCGGGGACCGGGGCGGGGGGGCCGTCCAGCGCGTTTGGCGGGGGTCGCGCCGCCCGCCGCTTCCCAAAACGCCGATGCCGGGGCCGGCGGAGGCGCGACAACAGACGACGATCCCGTCGCCGCCGCCGAGACCGCCGCGCTCGCCAAGGGCGGTCGCACCAGCTTCTTCGGTTTCCTGCTGCGGCTGATGGCGCGGCTGCCGTTCCTGTTCATCGCGGGTCGTATGACCGGCTACGGCGCCGACGCGCTCGGACGCTTCGCCTATGCCACCCTGGTCGTGGAGTTGATGGCGCAGCTGGCGACGATGGGCCTCAAGCGCGGTCTCGCCGCCGAGCTTGCGAGGGGCGACCGCCCCGATACGCACGTGGTCGCCGACGCGCTGCTGCTGGCATGGATCGGCGCAGCACTGGGCGCGGTGCTCCTGATCCTGCTACCGTGGGTGGTGTTCCCTGAGCGCGACATCACCGGCTTCGACCGCTTCTTCCCGCTGATCGCGCTCGCCATCGCCGGGTCGGACGTGGCGCTGGCGGCCTTGGCGTTCCGGCGCGACATCGCCGCGACGGTGCGCGCCCGCTCCGTGGTCGAGCCGTGGACGCTGTCGATCTGCGCCGGGCTGTTCGGGTTCACGACGTGGGGCGGCGACGGGCTGATCATCGCTTATGCGGTGTCGCTGACCGCCGCCTGCGCCGCCTCGCTGGTGCCGCTGCTGCGTGAGTTCGGCCTGCCGCGGGGCTGGCGGCCGCATCCCGGGCGGATGCTCGCAATGGCACGCGCCAACCTGCCGCTGGCGGGTGCCGACGTCGCCGACTGGGGCTCGCGGCGGCTCGACCTGTTCATCCTCGGGCGCTTCGCCGGGCCGGAGGTCGTCGGGATCTATTATGTCGCGCAGCAGGTCGCGTCGCTGCCGCAGAAGCTCAAGACCAGCTTCGACCCGATCCTCGGGCCGGTCGTCGCGGTCAACCTCGCCAAGGGCGACACGCATGCGGTCGCCGGGCACATCCGCCAGATCGGGTTCTGGATCGGCGGGGCGCAGCTCGGCATCGTGCTCGCGCTCGGGCTGCCGGGGCGCGCCCTGATGGGGCTGTTCGGCCCGGCCTTCGCGGCCGGTGCGCCGATTCTTGCGCTGCTGCTGACCGTCGAACTGTTCGCAGCGCAGGCGGCGGTGACCGAGGGCGCGCTGATCTACATTCGCCGCCACGCCAATTTGCTGTGGTCGCTGGCGGGGATCGCCGTGCAGATCGCGGTGACCCTGCTGCTCGTCCAGCGCTACGGCGGCGTCGGCGCGGCGGCCGGCCTTGCCAGCGCGGCGCTGTTCCTGTCGATCGTCAAGACGCAGGTGCTCGGGCGTGCGCTCAAGGCTCCGGTCAGCGGCTGGCGCTGGTCGTTGCTCGGGGCGGGCATCCCGGCCTTCGCGGTCGGGGTCGCGGTCCAGCAGATCCCGCGCGGGCTGGTCGTCGCCGGGGTCAAGATCGGGGAGACACTGCAGCTGACCGTCGGCATCATCGCGATCCTCGGCGTGTTCGGCGGGCTGGTCTGGACCTTCGGCTTCAAGGGCCCCGACCGGCTGTTGTTCAAGCGCTCGCTCGGCTAAGCATCGCCCCAACAAAGGGGAGCGTCATCGTGGCCGAATTGAACCGTACCGTCCGTCTCGCGCAGCGCCCGACCGGGCTGCCCGATGCCGCGACCTGGACGATCGCCGACGAGGCGATGCCCGAGCCCGGCCCCGGCGAAATCCTCGTCCGGGTCGATTACCTGTCGCTCGATCCGGCGATGCGCGGCTGGATCAACGCCGGCCGCTCGTACATCGCGCCGGTCGAGATCGGCGCGGTGATGCGCGCCGGCGGCATCGGCGAGGTGCTCAAGTCGAACACCCCCGCCTATGCGCCGGGTGACCTGGTCCACGGCATGCTCGGCATCCAGAAGTTCGCCGCGCTCCGCACCGACAGCAGCGAGCCGTCGCAGCGGATGTACAAGATCGACACCGGCCTCGCGCCGCCGCAGACGTGGCTCAGCCTGCTCGGCC
>CAXTVB010000341.1:0-2014 GCA_964247555.1 uncultured Sphingomonas sp.
CCGACTCCGCTGCGGTCGTTCGGACGATTGGTCCAGCCCGGCGAATATCGCACCAGCGTAACGAAGCCCGGCATGTTCGCGGACTATCTGACCGAACAGCTGACGCTGCTGATCGAGGATTACGACGTCGCCGTCACGGCGGAGCCGGGGCGGCAGGAAATCCCCTTCCCCTATGTCCTCGATCCCGGTCACGCGCTGAGCCTCGACGCGGTGTCCGCGAGCGAACTGGCGCGGCATTTTCCGGCGACCGAACTGGCGCATATCGGCGACGAGATCGCGGACGGATTGTGGAGCTCGCCCGACACCGCGCGGCCGCTTGCACTGTTCGACGCACTGCGGACGGATTTCTCGCTCGCGCGGCTCAGGCATTACATGGGTACGCCGGCGGAGCATACGCAACGCTTCGTGCTGTTCACCAACTATCACCGCTATGTCGATGAGTTTGTTCGCTGGGCCGCAGGACAGCTGGGCGACGGTAGCCGCTTCACCGCCTTGTCGGGCGCGGGCAACGTCGTCATCCGGCCGGGCGACGATGCCGACCAGCTGATCAACGACAGCGCATGGCGGCGGCACCAGATGCCCGCCTATCATCTGATGGCGCCCGATCGCACCGGGATCACGCTGGTCAATATCGGCGTCGGCCCGTCGAACGCGAAGACCATCACCGATCATCTGGCGGTCATCCGACCCGAGGCGTGGCTGATGATCGGGCATTGCGGCGGCCTGCGCCCGTCGCAGCGGATCGGCGATTACGTCCTGGCGCATGCGTATCTGCGCGACGACCATGTGCTGGACGACGTCCTGCCCCCCGAAATCCCGGTGCCCGCGATCGCGGAGGTGCAGGTCGCGATGGCGAAGGCGGCGGAAATCGTGTCCGGCCAGTCAGGCGAAGAGCTCAAGCGGCGGCTGCGCACGGGTACGATTGTGACGACGGACGATCGCAACTGGGAACTGCGCTATTCGCGCTCGGCGCTGCGCTTCTCGTTGTCGCGGGCGGTCGGGATCGACATGGAGTCCGCGACGATCGCCGCGCAAGGATACCGGTTCCGCGTACCGTACGGGACCTTGCTCTGCGTCTCCGACAAGCCGCTACACGGCGAACTCAAGCTGCCCGGCCAGGCCAACCGCTTCTACGAACGCGCGATCAGCGAGCATATGCGGATCGGCATCGAGGCGTGTGAACAGCTCCGGCTGGAGGGCGCGAAGCTCCACAGTCGCAAGCTGCGCGCGTTCGACGAGCCGCCGTTCCGCTAGGAGATTGAACCAAGCGGCGGCGATTGCGTTACGCATCCGGAATCATTTCTGGGAGCAGCAGCATGGCCGACACGCCCGATACGCCGAAGACCGATACCGCCGCCAAGCCGAAGGCCGCGCCCCGCCGTACGCCGCGCGCCACGACGGCCAAGCCCGGACCCAAGCCGTCGACCGCGAAAACCGTCGCCGCCAAGACGACCGCTGCCGTGAAGGCGGCGCCAGTCGCCGCGTTGGATGCGGTCAAGTCCACCGCCGACTCCGCCCGCAAGTCGGTCGCGGCCAAGACGCCCAAGCCCCGGTCGACGAAGCGCGCGACGCCGCATGCGACGACCGCAGCGAAGCCGGCCGCAAAACGCGCCAAGCGCCCGACCAAGACGGCGGACAAAGCGAGCGGCGGCTGGGGCGTCACCGCAGCTGTCGTCGGCGGCGTGGCCGCAATCGGCGCCGCGGCGACCGCCTTGCTGACTCTGCGCGGCAGCACGCCGAAGGGCAAAAGCGCGTCCGGCGCGCATCAGGCGGATGGAAAGGATTCGTCCGGATCGTTCAAGGCCGGTATCGCCGACGAAGGATCGGTGCCCGATTGATCCGCCGTCAGCCCGCCAGATAGTCCGCGATGGCCAGGCCCAGTTCGGGCTTGGTCACGGCGCTCATATGGCCGCCCGGCACCTCGACATAGCGTCCCCGGGGCAGGGCATCGGCCAGCGCGGGGGCGGACCCGTTGTCGCGGTCGTCCGCGCCGCACACCACCAGCGTCGGCAGC
>CAXTVB010000342.1:0-2009 GCA_964247555.1 uncultured Sphingomonas sp.
TCGCGGGGAAGCAATGCCGCGGCCCAGGCATCGGCTTCGTCGGCGAAGACCCGGTCGATCGCCAGGTCACGGACCGCGCCGGTTGCGGGATCGACCGCGATGGAGCCCGTCCATTGCCAGGTCGCATTGCCCTCGATCGTCACCATCCCGTCCGCCGCCGCGACCGCGCGGACCAGCCCGCCGCGGTTCAGCACGGTGACGGGGGTGTCGAACGCGATCCGCCCCGTCAGCCCGGCGGCGTGCACCGACGCCGCCATCGCGCTGCCGCAGCTGTCGGTCAGCCCTACCCCGCGCTCGAACGTGCGCACGAACAGCGTGGCGGGGCCGCGGCGTTCCACGAACGATATGTTCGCGCGGTTGGGCAACCAGCCGGGCGCCGCCTCGCAGGCTCGGCCGACCGCGACCAGCTCGTCCTCGTCGATCCCGTCCACGAACGCCACCAGATGCGGGTTGGGCATCGCGACCGCGGTGAAGGCACGCGCGCTCGGCAGGGGTGCGATGGCTCGGTCGATATTGGTATCGCGCCCGATCGTCATCGGCCAGGCGGCGATATCGTGCGTGGCCGGCCCCGCGGTCTCGCATACGGTGTACACGCCCGGCGCCAGATCGGCCGCGCGTGCCGTATCGGCGGTGCTGGTCTTCAGCGCCACCGTGGCCGCATCGATCCCGAGCGCGGCGAACCCCGCGCGCGCGACGCAGCGCAATCCGTTCAGGCACGTCTCCGCCTCGCTGCCGTCCGAATTGTACATCGCCATCGAAAACACCGCGTTCCCGGTGCCCTCGCGCAGCAGCAACAACCCGTCGCCCCCCACCGGCCCCCACCGGTCCGCCAGCGCCCCCGCGACCGTCGCCCATTCGGCCGGGGTCCAGTCGATCCCGCGCGCGTCGATCAGCGGAAAGTCGTTGCCCGACCCATGGCATTTGACGATCGGTATCCGCACGCGACGACGCTCCTCGTTCAGGGAAGCCGATAATGGTCGCCCAGCCGATCGAGCGCCAGTGTCAACACGAGCCGCCCCGCCCGCGCCGGCCAGCCGAGCCCGCGTTCGGCGGCGGGCAGCGCCTCGCCCGCGCAGATGACGCGCCAGGCGACGTCCTTCAGCCCGTTGCCCAGCGCCGCCATCGCATCGTCGAACCGCCGCTTCGCCGCGATCTGCGCGGTCGCCGGATCGACCCCGCCGCCACCGCCGCCATCGACCCGCGCCGTCCAGCGCATCGTCGTCCGCGGGGCGACCCCCGCGCGTTCGTAATCGCCCCGCAGCCGCTCCCCCGCCTCCAGCTGCCGTGCATCCACCAGCCCGCGCGCGCGTAGCCAGCCGAGTGGCGATTCCGCCAGATTGACCGTCACGCTGCGCCGTCCGATCGTCCGCTCCACCTGTTCGCGCAATGCCCCGCCTCCCTCCGCTCCCGAGTCGGCGCGCTCTTGCCATGGCGGCGATCGTGTAGGACAGCGGTAAAACCCATTTGGTTTAAGGGAGGCCGCGATGATAACCGCGATACGAGAAGTCCGCCGCGCGAAGGCGATGACGCTGGACGATGTCGCGCGCGCCTGCACCCCGCCGACCACGCCGCAGACGATCGGCCGGCTGGAGACGGGCACGCGGACGGTATCCGTCGCCTGGCTGAACCGGATCGCCGATGCGCTGGGCGTGACCGCGGGCGATCTGGTCACCTTGCCCGCGCGCAGCGACCTGCCGCTGGCCGCGGTCATCGACGCCGACGGCACGCACGCCCCGCGCAAGCCGGCGACCATCATTCCGCCGGCCGTGGCGCCCGGCCTCGTCGCGGTATCGGTCGCGTCCAGCGTCGGCGATTACCGCGCGGGCGACGCGATCTGGTGCGAGACGCTGGCCCCCGCCGATTTCGGCCGCGCGATGAACCGCGACATATTGGTGCCGCGCGGCGCCGGACGGTTCCTGTTCGGCCGGCTGATCGGTCGCGACGTCCCGGACGCCGGCAGCGGGCTGCATAGGCTCCCTCTGTTGGCGGGCGCTCGACAGCATGTCGTC